>JAITWU010000020.1 GCA_031285115.1 Azonexus sp.
GCCGACATCGCGGCGGGCAAGGCGATGAGCGACGCGCCCCTGCCAGCGTGGGTGAGCGCGCCGGAGCGCGTTGGCGTGCATACGCCGGAAGGTTCCTGGTCGCCGCGCCAGCAGCGCAACGTTGGCCGTTCGCAACTGCCGGTTTATCGCCGCCAGTTGTTCCCGGAAAGTGTGCTTGGCGAAGGACTGGCAAGACCGCAGGAAAGCGGCGAGAGCCTTTTTGAAAACGCGGGCGTGCGGCTATGGACGCTGCCGCAGGTCGATGCGCGGATCGGCATTTTGTCCTTCAAGTCGAAGATGCACACCATTGGCGACGAAGTGCTCGACGGCCTGATCGCCGCCGTGCGCCGGGCCGGGCAGCAGCTCGATGGCCTCGTCCTCTGGCACGAAGCGCCGTTTGCCGTCGGGGCCAATCTGCAACAGGTGATGGAAGCCATCGCCAGCAACCAGTTCGCCTTGCTGGAGCAGACGGTGGAAAAATTCCAGCGCGCTTCGCAAACCTTGAAATACGCGCCCGTGCCGGTCGTCGCCGCCGTGCAGGGCATGGCGCTGGGCGGCGGCTGCGAGTTCGCCATGCACGCCGCGCGGCGCGTCATGGCGCTGGAAAGTTACGCTGGCCTCGTCGAAGCCGGGGTCGGCCTGATTCCAGCGGGCGGCGGCTGCAAGGAATTCGCCATCCGTGCAGCGGACTGGGCGGCGCAGTCGGCCACGCCCAATGAGGTCTTCAACTTCCTCCAGCCGGTGTTTCAGACGGTGGCGCTGGCCAAAGTCGCCAAAAGCGCGGTCGAAGCGATTGAACTGGGCTTTGCCCGGCCCGACGACACCATTTTGTTCAACGCTCACGAACTCCTGTACGTGGCGATTCGCGAAGCGCGGGCGTTGGCCGAAGCGGGCTGGTCGCCGCCGCTGCCAGCGCGCGACATCCCGGTGGCGGGCCGGAACGGCATCGCCACTTGCGAGATGATGCTGGTCAATATGAAAGAGGGTGGCATGATTTCGCCGCACGACTCCAAGGTCGCCAAGGCAGCGGCGATTGCGCTGTGCGGCGGCGAGATTGAAACCGGCAGCCGGGTCGATGAGGAATGGCTGCTGACGGTCGAACGGCGGCTGTTCGTCGATCTCCTCAAAGACCCGCTGACGCAGGCGCGGATCAAACATACGCTGGAGACGGGGAAGCCGTTGAGGAATTGAGATGTGCCCCGCCTCCCCCGGCCAAACTCCCCTCTCCCCTCGTGGGAGAGGGGCGGGGGGAGAGGGGGGGATGGGCCGCATGAGCTTGAATTTCCCCCTCTCCCCAACCCCTCTCCCGCCAGGGGAGAGGGGCTTGGCCCAGGAGGGCAGGGGTTTTCGACAGGGTTTTGACTAAAAAGGATTTCCCATGAGCCAACAGATTCAGGATGCCTACATCGTCGCCGCCACCCGTTTGCCGGTGGCCAAGCGCAATGGCCTGTTCAAACACACGCGGCCCGATGACATGCTGGCGGCGGCGCTCAAAGCCGTGCTGGCGCAAGTACCCGGTCTCGACCCGTCGCGCATCGGCGATGTCATCGTCGGCTGCGCCATGCCGGAAGCCGAGCAGGGCATGAACGTCGCCCGCATCGGCCTGTTGCTGGCCGGGCTGCCGGAGACGGCGCCGGGCATGACCATCAACCGCTTCTGTTCTTCCGGCTTGCAGGCGGTGAGCGACGCCGCCAACCAGATCCGCCTCGGCTTGGCCGATGTGATGATTGCTGCCGGGACGGAATCCATGACCATCATGCCGCAGATCATGGGCAACAAAATGGCGATGAACCCGGCCATTTTCGCCCGCGATGAAAATATCGGCATCGCCTACGGCATGGGCCTGACGGCGGAAAAGGTGGCGAGCCGCTGGAAAATTTCGCGCGAGCAGCAAGATGAATTTGCCCTCGCCTCCAACCAGAAGGCGTGCGCCGCCATCGCCAGCGGCCATTTCAAGGCGGAAATCACGCCCTACGCCAGCCGCGAAAATCTGCCCGATTTATCCAGCGGCGAGATTCGCGTCGTCGAGCGGCTGGTCGATACCGACGAAGGGCCGCGCGCCGATGCGACGCTCGAAAAACTCGGCAAATTGAAACCCGTGTTTCACGCCCGTGGTTCGGTGACGGCGGGCAATTCCTCGCAAATGTCGGACGGCGCGGGCGCGGTGCTGCTGGTTTCGGAAAAGGTGTTGAAAGAACATAACCTGACGCCGCTCGCCCGTTTCGTCAGCTACGCCGTCGGCGGCGTCGCCCCGGAAATCATGGGCATCGGCCCGATTGCCGCGATCCCCAAGGCGCTGGCTTTGGCTGGCGTCGGCCAGAACGATCTCGACTGGATCGAACTCAACGAAGCCTTCGCCGCCCAGGCGCTGGCGGTGACGCAGGAACTCAAGCTGAATCCGGAGAAAATCAACCCGCAGGGCGGGGCGATTGCCCTGGGCCACCCGCTCGGCGCGACCGGCGTCATTCGCGTGGCGACGCTGGCGCATGGTTTGCGGCGGACAGGCGGCAAATACGGCATGGTCTCGATGTGCATTGGCACCGGCATGGGCGCTGCGGGTATTTTCGAGCGGGTTTGACGAGGCCGGGCGCACAGTGATGAAACCCGCCTGGCTTGCCAAACTGCCGCCGGTCTGGCGGGCGCGCATGGTGCGTCTGGGCTTTAACCTGCACCCGGCCTTTCGCGGCACCGGCGGGCGGGTGGTGCATGTGACGCCGGATTTGCGCCATATCCGCATCGCTCTGCCGCTCAACTGGCGGACGAAAAATATCGTCGGCTCGCTTTACGGCGGCTCGCTCTTTGCCATGACCGACGGGGCGCACCCGATGATGCTCATGGCCGCGCTCGGCGACGCTTACGTCGTCTGGGACAAAGCCGCCAGCATCCGCTACAAGAAGCCGGGGCGATCGACCCTGACGGCGGATTTTGTGCTCGATGAGGCGGAACTCGCGGCGATTCGCGCGGCGTTGGCGCAAACACCGGAACTCGAACGGCTTTTTCTGGTGGAATTGAAGGACGCCCACGGCGAGGTTCACGCCGTGGTCGAGCGCACGGTTTATATTGCGGAAAAAAATTACTACAGCCAAAAAACCAACGGAGGGGACGACCGATGAAATTGCAAACGACATATCAAACTCTGCTGCTGGCCGCCTGTCTTGCCGCCAGCGCCGCCCAGGCTGCCGAAGTGGCGGGCGTGCGCATCGACGATACGGTTAAAGTCGGCGGCAGCGAACTGGTCTTGAACGGCGCGGGCGTGCGCAGCAAATTTTTCGTCAAAGTCTATGTCGGCGCGCTCTATGCGGCGCAGAAGGCGACGACGCCCGCCGCCCTTTACGACAGCCCGCAACCGCGCCGGATGCTGTTGCGCCTGATGCGCGAGCTGGAGGCCAAAAAATTGCAGGAGGCGCTCGACGAAGGCTTGCGCAACAACCTCTCGGCTGCCGAACTGGCCGCCGCGCGGGGGCCGATCGAGCAGTTGGGCAAGTTGTTCGAGAGTATCGGCAAGGCCCGCGAGGGCGATGCGATCACGCTCGATTTCAGCAGTCAGGGCGTCGCCATCGGCTTTAACAATGAGCCGCGCGGCACGGTCGGCAATGGCGATTTCGCCAAAATGCTGCTGCGCGTCTGGCTCGGCGATGAACCCGCCGACGCCGGACTGAAAAAAGCCCTGCTCGGCGGCTGAATGAAGGGGAGAAACATGGAAAAAGTCTGGCTCAAAAGTTATCCCCCCGACGTTCCGGCAGAAATCAGCATCGCCGATCTGCCCTCGCTGGTCGCCCTGTTCGAGCGTTCCTGCGCCGCCTACGCCGGGAAGACGGCGTTCATCAGCATGGGCAAGGCCATCACTTATCGCCAGCTCGACGAGGAAAGCCGCGCCTTCGCTGGCTGGCTGCAATCGCTGGGCGTCGAAAAAGGCGAGCGCGTGGCGCTGATGATGCCCAATCTGCTGCAATACCCGGTGGCGCTGTTTGGCGCACTGCGCGCCGGTTGCGCCGTGGTCAATTGCAACCCCTTGTACACGCCGCGTGAACTGGAGCATCAACTCAAAGATTCGGGCGCGACGATCATCGTCATTGTCGAGAACTTTGCCCACACCCTGGAGCAGGTGATCAGTCATACGGCAATCCGGCATGTGGTGGTGACGCCGATGGGCGAAATGCTCGGGGCGGCGAAAGGCATGCTCGTCAATTTCGTCGTCCGCTACGTCAAAAAACTGGTTCCGGCGTGGCGGCTGCCGGGGGCGATTGGTCTGCAAACGGCGCTGGCCGCCGGTCGCCAGTATGGCTTCAAGCCTGTTCCGCTCGGCCACGATGATCTGGCCTTTTTGCAATACACCGGCGGCACGACCGGGGTCTCGAAAGGGGCGATGCTGACGCATGGCAACATCACCGCCAACGTCGTGCAGGCCCATACCTGGATCGCCTCGGCCATCCGTTCGCCCCATGAAATGATCCTCACGGCGCTGCCGCTCTATCACATCTTTGCGCTGACGGCGAACTGCCTGGTGTTCATGATGGCCGGGGCGAGCAATCTGCTGATCGTCAATCCGCGCGACATTGCCGGTCTCATCAAAGAATGGGGCAAATATCCGGTGACTGCGGCAACCGGGGTGAACACCCTGTTCAATGCGCTGGTCAACCATCCGGATTTCGCCAAACTCGATTTTTCCCCCCTGCACACCACGCTGGCGGGCGGCATGGCGGTGCAGGCCCCGGTGGCCGAGCGCTGGCGGCAGGTGACCGGCGTGCCGCTGTTGCAGGCTTATGGTTTGACCGAAACGTCGCCTGCGGCAACCATCAATCCGATCGGGATGAAAACATTCAACGGCGCCATTGGTCTCCCCATCTGTTCGACCGAGGTGTCGATCCGCGACGATGTCGGCCACGCCGTGCCGCTGACCCAGGTCGGCGAAATCTGCATCCGTGGCCCGCAGGTGATGACGGGCTACTGGCAGCGACCGGAAGAAACCGCCGACGTTTTCCACGCCGACGGCTTTTTGCGCACCGGCGACATGGGCTATATGGATGCCGAGGGCTATGTTTTTCTCGTCGATCGCAAGAAGGACATGATCCTCGTTTCCGGTTTCAATGTTTACCCCAACGAAGTCGAAGAGGCGGTCGCCACCCATCCCGGCATCATCGACGTGGCCGCCATTGGCGTCGCCGACGAGCATTCCGGCGAAGCGGTGAAAATTTTTGTCGTCAGAAAAGACCCGGCGCTGACTGAAAAGGCGCTCATCAAGCATTGCCGCACCGTGCTGACCGGCTACAAAGTCCCCAAACACGTCGAATTCCGCGACGACCTGCCGCGCACCAATGTCGGCAAAATCCTGCGCCGCGCCTTGAAGGAAGGAAACTGAAATGCCGATTCCCGCCTCGCTCAACAAAAACCTCACGCTGCCGGTCATCTGCGCGCCGATGTTCATCATTTCCGGCCCCGAACTGGTCATCGCCCAGTGCCAAAGCGGCTTGATCGGTTCTTTCCCGGCCCTGAACGCCCGCCCGCCGGAACTGCTCGATGCGTGGCTTGGGCAAATCCGCGCCGTGCTCGACGCTGATCCCAAGGCCGCGCCCTTTGCCGTCAACCAGATCATTCACCCGTCCAACACCCGGCTGGCCGCCGACATGGCGCTCTGCGTCAAGCATCGCGTGCCGCTCATCATCACCAGCCTCGGCGCGCCGAAAGAGATCGTGCAGCAGGTTCATGCCTACGGCGGTCTCGTTTTTCACGATGTCACCACCGTCCGCCATGCCGAAAAGGCGCTCGAAGCGGGCGTCGACGGCCTCATTCTCGTCTGCGCCGGGGCTGGCGGCCATGCCGGTCGTTTGAGTCCCTTCGCCCTGGTCGGCGAAGTCCGCAAGTTCTACCAGGGGCCGCTGGCGCTGGCCGGGGCGATTGCCAATGGCCGGGGCATTCTCGCCGCGCAGACGCTGGGGGCCGATTTTGCCTACATCGGCACGCGCTTCATCGCCACCGACGAGGCGCAAGCCGTGGCTGCCTACAAGCAGGCGATTGTCGAATCGGCGGCGGCGGATGTCGTCTACACCCCGTATTTCACCGGCATACACGGCAATTACCTGAAACAGAGCATCGTCGCCGCCGGTCTCGACCCCGACAAGCTGCCGGAACGCGACAAGAGCGCCATGAGCTTTGGCGCAGCGGAATCGGCCAAAGTCTGGAAAGACATCTGGGGCGCGGGCCAGGGCGTCGGCAACATCGACGCCGTGCTGCCGGTTGCCGACCTGGCCGCGCAACTCAAGGCCGAATACGACAGCGCCAAAGGCCATTTGCTGGCGGCGGCGTTTTGACAGGGGTCAGCATCGTAGGTTGGGTAGAGCGCAGCGAAACCCAACACAGCGCCCGATGATGGGTATCGCTGCGCTCCACCCATCCTACAGCCTTCACACTCAACACTCCCAAGGAGACATTCATGAGCGACTACCGCGCCCCCACGCAGGAAATGCGTTTTGTCATGGAAGAAATCGCCCAACTCGGCGAAATCGCCCGTCTGCCGGGCTTTGAAGAAGCAACGCCGGATCTCGTCAGCGCCATTGTCGACGAAGCGGGCCGTTTCGCCAGCGAAGTCCTCGCCCCGCTCAACCGCGTCGGCGACCAGCAGGGCTGTCGCCTTGGCGCAAACGGCGTCAGCACGCCGGATGGCTGGCAAGAAGCCTACCAAAAATTCTGCGCCGCTGGCTGGAACGGCATCGCCTCGCCCGCCGCCTTTGGCGGCCAGGGCCTGCCCGACACCCTCGGCGTCGCCGTCAAGGAAATGATCTGCTCGGCCAATCTCTCCTTCAGCCTCTGCCCGCTCTTGACCACTGGCGCGGTCGAAGCCCTGCTCACCTGCGCCAGCGACGAACTCAAAGCCATCTATCTGGAAAAAATGATTTCCGGCCAATGGACCGGCACCATGAACCTGACCGAGCCGCAAGCCGGTTCCGACCTCGCCCTCATCCGCAGCCGCGCCGCGCCAGAGGCCGATGGCAGCTACCGCATTTTCGGGCAAAAGATTTTCATCACCTACGGCGACCACGATCTGACCGAAAACATCGTCCATCTCGTCCTCGCCCGCCTGCCTGACGCGCCCCCCGGCGTCAAAGGCATTTCGCTCTTTCTCGTGCCCAAATTCCTCGTCAATGCCGATGGCTCCCTCGGCCCCCGCAACGACGCCGTGTGCACAGCCATCGAACACAAACTCGGCATCCACGCGAGTCCCACCTGCGTCATGGTCTACGGCGACAAAGGCGAGGGCGCGACCGGCTACCTGCTGGGTGAAGCCAATCGCGGCCTCGAATACATGTTCATCATGATGAACGCCGCCCGCCTCGGCGTCGGCCTGCAAGGCATCGCGCTCGGCGAGCGCGCCTACCAGCAGGCGCTCGCCTACGCCCGCGAACGCCAACAAGGGCGCGACGCCATCACTGGCGAGGCGCTGGTCAGCATCGACCACCACCCCGACATCAAACGCATGTTGATGCTCATGAGAGCACGCATCGAAGCCTGCCGGGCAATGGCCTACTACACCTCCAGCCTGCTCGACCGGATGCACGCCGCGACCGACCCCGCCGAGAAAAAACGCTGCCTCTACCTTGCCGAATTTCTCATCCCGCTGGTCAAAGGCGGCAGCACCGAAATGGGCATCGACGTCACCTCGCTCGGCATCCAGATTCACGGCGGCATGGGCTTCATCGAAGAAACCGGCGCAGCGCAATACTGGCGCGATTCGCGCATCACCACCATCTACGAAGGCACCACCGGCATTCAGGCCAACGACCTCCTGTTCCGCAAACTGATGCGCGACGGCGGCGCAACCGCCAAAACCCTCTTTGGCCAAATCCAGACCACAGCGCAAATGCTCGGCGCCGCATCGCGCCCCCAACTGCAAGCCATCGCCGCCCGCCTCGGCAGCGCCCTCAAAGCCTGGGCGCAAAGCACCGAATGGCTCGGCGCCAGCGCCCAAACCGGCAACTACTCGCCAGCGCTCACCGCCGCCGTCCCCTACCTGCATCTCGCCGTCACCGTCGTCGGCGGCTGGTTCATGGGCCAATCGGCGCTCGCCGCCGCCCGCCACCTCGACGCAGGCGCTGGCGACGCTGCCTTCTACCAGCGCAAAATCGCCACCGCCGCCTTCTACGCCGACCAACTCCTCCCCCAGGCCCGCGCCTTCGCCGAAACGGTACAGGCTGGCGACAAGGCGCTGACGGGGGTGGTGGATTTGTTTGGCTGACAACCCGGCCAGTTACCTCCTGCTGGCGGGAGGTAACTGGCGGCACATTGCTTTCCCTCGATGATCACCATCGGGAGGATGCCGGTAAGGCAGAAATGTCCGGATGCGCGGCAGGGCCGCGGCGCGCGGTAGGGCTTGAAGTAAAATACCGGTTTGCTTGGATGCGCAATGCAACTCGCTTTCTGTCTCTACAAATACTTCCCCTATGGCGGCCTGCAACGCACTTTTTTGCGCATCGCCCTGGCCTGTCAGGCGCGTGGACATGCGGTGCGGGTCTATACCTTGGACTGGAGCGGCGAGGTTCCGGAAGGCTTCGAGATTGTCCTTGTTCCGGTAACGGCGCTGACCAATATTCGCCGTTACCAGAAATTTGCTGCCTGGGTGACGGATGATCTGCGGGCGCGGCCAGTGGACCGCGTCGTTGGCTTCAACAAGATGCCGGGGCTGGATGTCTATTATGCAGGCGACCCTTGCTACGAAGATAAGGCGCGAACGCTGCGCAATCCTTTTTATCGCCTGTCGGCGCGCTACCGGCATTTCGCTGCCGCCGAGCGGGCGGTTTTCGCTCCGCCAAGCCAGACCCGGCTTTTGATGATTTCACGAGTTCAGCAAACGTTGTTCGAGAAGTATTACGGTACGCCGCCGGAGCGTTTCCATATGCTGCCGCCGGGTATTGCCCGCGACCGGCGGGCGCCGTCAGATGCACCGCGCATCCGTGCCGAGTTCCGCACCGAATTCGGGCTGGCCGATGACGATTTGTTATTGCTGCAAATCGGTTCCGATTTCAAGCGTAAAGGTCTCGATCGCTCGCTTCAGGCACTGGCCAATTTGCCGGAGGAATTGCGCCAGCGCGCGCGGCTGATCGCCATCGGCCAGGACAAACCTGATGCTTTCCTGCGTCGCGCCGATATGCTGGGAGTGGTCGGGCAAATCAGCATCTTGCCGGGGCGCGACGATATTCCGCGCTTTCTGCTGGGGGCTGATGTTTTTCTCCATCCGGCCTACCACGAAGCGGCTGGCGCGGTTTTGCTCGAAGCCCTGGTCGCCGGTCTGCCGGTGCTTTGTACGGCCATCTGCGGCTATGCTCATTACATTGTCGAAGCGGATGGCGGCCTGGTGATTCCTGAGCCTTTCGCTCAGGCGACGATGGATGGCCTGTTGCAGCGCATGTTGCAAAATGGCGAGGAACGCCGCCGCTGGCAGGCCAATGCCCTGGCTTTTGCCGAAACAGCCGACATCTACAGCCGTGCCGAGCGGGCGGCGGATTTCATCTTGATGGAACAGGGTTGATGGCGCAGCAGCTTATTCTTGACGCGCCGTTTGCCCAACTGTGGGCGGGACTTGATCCGTTCGTCGCGGTCGAGGCTTTGCAAGGCCAAGTTTTCCGTGAACTCGAAGGCCGCCGGACGTTACGCACGGAAATCGGCGGACGTGGCTATTTCGCCAAAATCCACCGCGGCATCGGCTGGGGCGAGATTTTCAAGAATCTGCTGTTTCTGCGGCTGCCAGTGCTGGGGGCGGAGAACGAAAAGCTGGCGATTGCCCGCCTGACCGACGCTGGCGTCGCCACCATGCGCGCCGTCGCCTACGGGCGGCGTGGTTGTAATCCGGCGCGTCAGCATTCCTTCATCATCACCGAAGAACTCGCGCCCACTGTCGGTCTGGACGAATTCTGCCGCGAGTGGACGCAAACGCGGCGGCAACCGCCGCCGCCCGTCTTGAAACGCGCACTGATTGCCCGCGTCGCCGAAATGGCGCGGAAGATGCACGGCGCTGGCGTCAATCACCGCGATTTCTACATCTGCCATTTCCTGCTGCATACCGACCCGCCGCCGAGGCTGGAAACGTTCCGCCTCTCCCTCATCGACCTGCACCGCGCCCAGTGCCGCCCGGCGACGCCGCGCCGCTGGCGCGACAAGGATCTGGCTTCGCTGTATTCCTCGGTAATGGAAATCGGCCTTACCCGGCGCGATTTTTTGCGTTTTCTGCGCGGCTACTTCGAGCGCCCGCTGCGCGACATTTTGCGTGACGAAGCCCCGTTGCTGCGGCATCTGAAGCGCGAAGGCCAGCGTCTCCTGGAGCGTTATCACCGCAAATTCGCTCCGAGGGCAAGTAGTTGAATTCGTCGCCAATCAAGCGCGACGAAACGCCTGCCACATTGCTGGCAGATTTGCGCCAAGCCGGGCGTGAGCCAGCCTTGCCGTTCACCTTGATCTTGCCGGCTGGCGATCGGCTGGAATTCACCCGTTTGTTGCGCCTGCTGCCGGGCAAGCGGCTGGCGGGTCTGGCGTTGCGGAACGGTCAGCCGGTATTCGCCAAATTGTTCATCGACGCCGATGCGATCCGACATGGCGAGCGCGAACGCACCGGTCTTGTCGCGCTGACCGAGGCGGGTTTGCCTACGCCGCCCCTGCATTTCGCCGCCCCGATTGCCGAAGGCGGCTATCTGACGCTCACCGATTTTCTCGATGGCGCGACAGTCCTCAAAGAACATCCATTGACGCCGCGTGAACCGCAGCCGGTGCTGTCCGCCATGCGGCTGCTCGGTCGTCTGCATGGCGCGGGGTTGGTGCAGGACGATCCACACTTTGGTAATTTTTTACTGCATGGCGGGCAACTGCTCCTGATCGACGGCGACGGCATACGTGTGGATGCCTCGGCCTCCGGGCAATGCGCCAATCTCGCCCGGCTACTGGCCGAACTGGAACCGGTTTGGGACGCCCATCACCCGCAACTGCTGCAAGCCTGGGGTCGTCAGGTTGACGCCAAGGCGCTGGAAAGGGCAATGACAAAGGCCCGGCAACGGCGCTTGCGGCGCTTTCTCGCCAAGACTGTGCGCGATTGCACTCAATTCGCGGTGCACAAAAAATTTCACCGCTTCACTGCCGTTTTGCGCAGTGAAGCGTCGAATTTGCAGCCGCTACTGGCTGATCCCGATACGGCGATAGCGACTGGTCAGTGTCTGAAGAATGGCCGTACCTGCACGGTCGCCGCCATTGAGGTGAGCGGGCGGAGGGTGGTTGTCAAGCGCTACAACCTCAAGGACTGGCGACATGTCCTGTCGCGTCTCTGGCGACCGAGCCGCGCCTGGCATTCCTGGCTGGCGGCGCGTCGTCTGAATTTTTACGGCATTGCCACGCCACAGGCGCTGGCGCTGATCGAGGAACGCCGGGGCGCGCTGCGCGGTCGTGCCTTCTTCATCGCCGAACATTGCCCCGGCAGCAATTTACTGGCCCTGCTCGACCCGGCGCGGGAACCGGAGCCAGCAATCCAGTACGCCCTGCGCGAATTGTTCCAGACCCTGTACCGGCTGCGCCTTACTCACGGCGACCTGAAAGCCAGCAACCTGCTGTGGTATGCCGGGCAGATCGTGCTGATCGACCTTGATGCCCTGACCGAGCACCGTTCGCTATCTAAATTTAACCGCGCCTGGCAACGCGATCGGGAGCGCTTGCTGCGCAACTGGCCGAGTCAATCGGTACTGGTTGAGTGGTTACAGAGTACTTTGCCCGGCTAACCGCGCCGAGATCAGGAAAGTCATTCGTTTTCTACCCTCTGTTTGATTATCGGATATTTTTCGATAATCTTCTCAAGGGTTGCCCGGTTTACATCCACGCCCGATTTGACATTGATGTCTCTAAGGCTCATGCCTTTTGGTTTTTTGATGCCATGCGGCTTGCAGAAACCGAATGGAACCTGCGCAATCCTGGTTCCGTTTGCCACTGCTGCCGCCCAAAACCAGATGTCATCCGCCGTCGGCGCCAAATCCATGAAAATTTTAGAATCCAGCATTTCTTTTTTCAAACATCCCGGAGGGTACAAAACACCGCCAACGCCCGTCTGCAAATTAGAAAATTTCGGGGTTAAATTTTTGGTGAAAAAACTGTACCAGCGGTATTTTTTCCATTCGCTATATGGCGCATTCAGCTTCAGACATCGGCAACGGTGTCCGATGATCGCATCAGGATATTTTTTGTGCACATCAAGGAGGCGGCGGAGCAGGTTTTTATGATATAAAACATCGTCATCAACCGTCACGATAATATCGTTTGGAAAATCCTCCAGGGCTGGCACAAGTTTTTTGTATGAACGAGTATCTTCTTTGTGAAACCTGATTTCTAACAACTGATTTTCTCTTGCTAAATCGTGCAGTTCTTTCGGTATTTCGTGATTTGGAAATTGAGGGGTGGCAAGATACAAAACCAGCTTGTCTGGTTTTACCGAGCCATCGAGAATTGATTTTAAGGTTTTGACAGCAAATGAAATTGCCGCCGGAAAAGATGTCATGGATACGATGACTTGCTTTTTTTCTGTTCCCATTTTTTCCTCGAATGGTTATTGGGGATAGCGGCTATGGTCGATTGATCTGCGGTTGCTATTTTCCAGGGGCCGTTGCTGGCGGCAAGGAGTGGCCTTCCGGTACGTAGATGATAACGGCGTCGCCGTTGCCATCGACGAAACGGCGCACTTCGCGAAGTCCCGCCTTGACGGGCCAAGCAGCTATTTCCCGGGATTCTTTGTGGGAGAAATCAAAAATGAGGAGGTCGTACTGTCCGATATGTCCGAGCAAATCATCGCGTTGCCAATGGCGGGGACGCGCCTTGAATTTCCATCCCGCATAATATGCTATTCGCGTATTTTCGAGATAAATACGCGGTGCTTCAACGTATTGCTCCCCCAACCATTGACCAGCTTCCTGGTAGTGTCGTTTGCCTGAGTTCAGCGAAATGACATTTGCTAGTGCAAGTAGTGCACATAGCGTCAATATCGGCCATTGCAGGCGTGGAAAACGGCGTAGCAGATCTTGCAGGCCGTAGAGCAAAAAAGGTAGCGAAAACAAAATGAGCGGCAAGATGTAGCGGCCAGCGACAAATTGCATCCGAAGAACGAAAACAGCGAGGATCAGCAGATGCGTACACATGGCCCAGAAGAGCAGGCTGTGGCGCTGGTAACGCTGGCGCTTGCCCGGCGCGCTCAGGAAAAACAGTATGGGAACAACAAAAGGCCCCAGCGCGCCGAGGTATTTCCAGGGAATGATTGACAGTGATCCGAAAAACAGAATGGTATGTGCTGTTTTGGCGCTTTCTCGGGCATAGTCATTGAATGCCTGCCCCATATTACGGGCAGTGGCGTCAAACTCAGCATACAAATTGAAGCGATCGAATTCGCCAGTAAGGCGTGAAGATTCGCCCAGAAAACCACTGAAATAGGCTCCCAGCAACGCGCTGAAGGCAAGCGCCGGCAACATGCCAAGCATCAGGCTGGCTCGCCAGCGCTGCTCGGGCGTTGTCTGAAAATGCTGCCAGAAAATGATGCAAGGGTAGAAGGCCAAGGCTTCCGGGCGAAACAACGCTGCGAGCAAAAGGGTTGCCTGAATCGCCAGGCAACGTGACCAACATGGTTTTTCCGGCCAATCCAAACTCAGGCGCAACGACAGGAGCATGAAAAACCAGCAGCCGTATTCGCGGATCAATAGGCTACGGTAGTCGTTGAGGCCCGGAATAGACAGCACGACGATGGCTGCCAGCCAGGCCAGACGATCATCATTGCGCTGAATGATAGAAACTAAAAGAGCACAGGCGCCACTCATGAAAACAATATTGAGCACATAGCCGCACCATTCCGGAGACAGTCCCGTGAGTTTTGCCAACAGCCCCATCAATATGGAGAAAAAAGGCCAACTGAAAGCTTTGAATGCTTCTGACAGGCCGTCGTCCATAAAGACGCGCGCCGTTTCGACATATATCAGCCCATCGCTGTTGATAATGTTGGTAGATACCGCAATGGTCGACAACACCAGGCTGACGATAAAGGTGAAATAAACAGGTGACAAGGTGCTGCTGAATCGACGTGGTGTGTTCATAAAAAGTTATGGCGACTTGAAAAAACCATCTGCTGTGATCTGCCAGCATCCTGTTGCTGCCAGCGAAGCGGCATCTTGTGATCCTGCCGGCGATGTTGCCTCCCATTTTTGTTTTTTCCACCCAAGAAAATGGAAGTAGGGAAATTCTCGTGAGCCGTCCTTGTCGTTGGTCAGACTGCCTTTGTTCCAGTACCAAACAGTCGGGAAATCATAACTGCCATCTGTCCATGCAACTTTTCTGTTCGGTGTACTGAAAGCCTCGATGTGCTCTATTGCTCTGGTCCACGGATTAAGTGGTTTCGCAAGACGGGCAAGCCAGATGGGCCAGTTCTTGTGGCGAACGAAAAGGCGGCTGAACGCGCTTTCATCGAAAGTAACATGTTCCTTATTGCTGAGAAGATTTTTCCAGTTGCGTACTGATTTGAACGCATTTCGCATCTTTTCATTATTTCTAACCAGGCAAAGGTGCCCAGAAATTCGTCTGCTATGTGTTGAAAAAATATCATGTTTCGCCAGTCGGCTGGCAGAGAAGTAACGCCGGATATCACCGTAAACCAGGTCAATATCGCCATAGGCCCAGAAATCATATTCTGATAAATCATCTTGGTGAATAAGCCCAATCGCTGGCTTGATGTCGCAAAGCTTGTAGGCAGAGCCTGGTCTGAAATTTATTTCAAGCGATCCAGATATTTTTTTGCAGTAATTTTCAAATGTTGTTTCGATGAATGTGACATTGCCAGGAACGGTCTCTGGTATGCCGCAGTCTGTATAAAATATCCATTGAATGCTTGGGTTGTATCGACAGCTTTCGAGGAAAAATGGAAACCAGAATGGCCATTTGCCGAAATAAGGTATCAAAAAACAAATGCTTGGGTCAGGCATAAAAACATCCTTGATCTACATGTTGCATATCGAGTACCAGGGGGAGGGGGCATGATGGCCTGCTCACACCTTGCAAACCAGAACATCTTCCATGATCAGATATTGCAAATCCGACCCGAAAAACATATTGAGCGCGTCGGTCGGGGAGCAAATCATCGGTTCGCCACGGCGGTTGAGGGAGGTGTTCAAGACCACGCCGTTGCCGGTGAGTTTTTCCATTTCTTTCATGAGGTCGTAGTAGCGCGGGTTATGTTGACGTTCCAAAACCTGGGCGCGGGAGGTGCCGTCTTCGTGGACGACTTCCGGGACGCGGGTTTTCCATTCGGCGGCGACTTCAAAAGTGAAGGTCATGAAGGGCGCGGGGTGGTTGCTGCCGAGCATTTGCGGGCCGACCGTGTCCAACATGCTCGGGCAGAAGGGTCGCCAGCGTTCACGGAATTTGATTTGTTCATTGATGCGGTCGGCGACGCCGGGGGCGCTTGGGCAGCCGAGGATGGAGCGACCGCCCAGGGCGCGCGGGCCGAATTCCATGCGGCCCTGGAACCAGGCGACCGGGTGGCCATCGGCGAGAATTTGGGCGATGCGCTGCGGCACGGCAACGTCGCCGTTTTCGATTTTTTGCCACTGCGGTTGTGCCGGGTGTTTGGCGCAGGCGGCGATGATGTCCTCGTTGCTGTAGCGCGGGCCGAGGTAGACGTGTTCCATTTTTTCGACCGGCATACCGCGCGCGCTGGAAACGTAAGCCGCCGCGCCAATCGCCGTGCCCGCGTCGCCCGAGGCGGGCTGGACGAACAGTTCCTTTAATTCCGGGCGGGCGATGATTTTCTGGTTGAGTTTGACGTTGAGCGCCCCGCCCCCGGCAAAAGCCAGTTTGCCGGTTTCGCGCAGAATATCGCCCAAGTAATAATCCATCATCGCCAGCGCCAGTTTTTCAAACAGCGCCTGCATCGCGGCGGCGTAGTGGATGTAGGGGTCATCGGCGATGTCGCCGTGGCGCATCGGGCCGAGCCAGTCGATCAGTTTGGGCGAGAAGTAATAGCCCTTGCCTTTTTCTTTGTAGCGGCGAAAGCCGATGACATTGGCGTAATCGGTGTTGACGGTCAGCTCGCCGTTCTCGAATTTGGCGAGGCGTGAAAAATCGTATTTCGCGGCGTCGCCGTAAGGGGCCATGCCCATGACTTTGTATTCGCCATCGAGCATTTCAAAGCCGAGATATTCGGTCAGCGCCCCGTACAGGCCGCCGAGGGAATCAGGGTCGTAGAATTCCTTGATTTTGCGGATTTTGCCGTTTTCACCAACGCCGAAAAACGTGGTGGCGTATTCGCCTTTACCGTCGATGCCGAGAATGGCGGTTTTTTCCCTGAAGCCGGAGCAGTGGTAGGCGCTGGCGGCGTGGGTCAAATGATGTTCGACCGGGACGATTTCGGTTTCGCCCAAATCAAAACCGAGTTGCAGCAAGCACCATTCGATGCGTTTTTTATAGCGGCGAAAGCGCCGGTTGCCGTTAAAGAGCGCATCGAGCGCCCGATCCGGCGCGTACCAGTAGCGCCGGGCGTAGTGCCAGCGCGCCTTTTCGCCGAGGCTGACGGGGGCGAAGGGAATGGCGACGGCGCTCACCTCGGCGGGTTTGATGCCAGCGAAATCAAGGCAAAAACGCGCCGCTTCGTAAGGCATCCGGTTTTTCGCGTGCTTGTCGCGCACGAAGCGCTCTTCTTCGGCGGCGGCGACGAGCTTGCCGTCGATGTACAGGGCGGCGGAAGGGTCATGCGTCAGGGAGCCGGAAAGGCCAAGGATGATGAGGGACAAGGTGAGTTTCTCGTGAATGAGGCTGGCGCGGGAAAGGGGCGAGTATACCTGAGCCGCCCCCGGCTGCCGCCAAAAGCCCCTCACCCCCAGGGCCAGCGCATCAAAATTCTTTAACGCTCAATGACTTACAGAACCGGCGATTAATCTTACTGTGTCATTAAAATCAACGTATTATGCGAACTTCTTCAAGTGGAAGGCAAGCATTGATGGACGATCTGCAGGAATTCGAGAAATACAT
>JAITWU010000078.1 GCA_031285115.1 Azonexus sp.
TGCTTGCCTTCCACTTGAAGAAGTTCGCATAATACGTTGATTTTAATGACACAGTAAGATTAATCGCCGGTTCTATCAGTCATTGAGCGTTAAAGAATTTTGATGCTCTGGCCCTGGGATGCGCTCAGGCGAGCATTACTATTTGCGATACACCCGCCTAAAATACCCGACAGGCTAATTCGGCAATCAATCATGCGTGTCCTGCTGGTCGAAGATGACGAACTATTCGGCTCCGGTCTCAAGGCCGGGCTGGGCCAGCGCGGTTTTGCCGTGGACTGGGTGCGCGATGGCGTTGCCGCCGAGCGTGAGTTGCTGACGCGCCAGTACGAAGCCGCCGTGCTTGATCTCGGCCTGCCACGGCAGGATGGCATGGCGGTTTTGCGCGCTGCGCGGGCGGCTGATGTCGCTACCCCCATACTCGTTCTGACTGCCCGCGACGCCGTGCAGGCGCGGATTACGGCGCTCGACTGCGGGGCCGATGATTATCTGGTCAAGCCGGTTGATCTCGGCGAACTGGCGGCGCGATTGCGGGCGCTGACGCGCCGCGCCCACGGCGTTTCCGTGGCGCGGTTGACTTTGAGCGCGATCAGCCTCGATCCGGCGACGCGCCAGGTGTGGCGCGGCGAGCAGTTGGTCGAACTGTCGCCGCGCGAATTTGAACTCCTGCGCGTTTTTATGCTCAACGCTGACCGCGTGCTGACCCGCGAGCGGCTGGAGCAGCATTTGTACAACTGGGGCAGCGAAGTCAGCAGCAATGCGCTGGAAGTGCATGTGCATAACCTGCGGAAGAAACTCGGCGCGGAATTGATCGAAACCGTGCGCGGCGTCGGTTACGTCGCCAGAAAATGACAGGGTAATCGCATGAATGACAATCGCCTGAATCGACATGGTCGACAGCGTCCGATACTCCCCTCTCCCTTGATGGGAGAGGGGCCGGGGGAGAGGGTGAAGCGATGAAAAGAGCGCTTCCGGTCATTCTCCCCCTCTCCCCAACCCCTCTCCCGCAAGGGGAGAGGGGCTTTTGCTTTTTAAGACATTTCACATGACAGCCCGCCGCGTTCTTTCACTCACGCAACGCCTGACGCTGATGACGGTGACGTTTGTCGTCGTCGTTTGGGCCGTGACGGCAGTGGCGACGTGGCGGAACATGAAACACGATCTCGATGAACTGCTCGACGCCCACCTGGCGCAAACGGCGGCGCTCCTGATTGCCAGCGATCTCGAAGACGAGGACGACGAAACCGGCGGCGGCGTTATCCAGGCCCCCATCCTGATCGACAAATATCAGTCGCGCGTCGCTTTCCAGATCTGGCGTCATGGCCAGTTACGGGCGCGTTCGAGTGACGCGCCGGATGTGCCGCTGGCGGCTGCTGGTTCCTCCGGGCTTGCCAATACCACGGTCAATGGCCTCGCTTGGCGCGTGTTTACCGTTGCGCCGCCGGGCAGGGTCGATGACATCGTGCATGTCGGCGAGCATGTTTCGGCCCGCGAGGATATTCTTGCCGCCAATATGTGCGGCCAACTGGTGCTGCTGCTGGCTCTGCCGCCTTTGCTGATTGCTGGCATCATCTGGATGGTGCGCCGCGCCGTGCGGCCGCTCACGGCGCTGGGGCGGCATGTCGCCCAACGCCAACCGCGTGACCTCGATCTCTTGCCGGAAGACAATGCGCTGCCCGAGGCGCGACCTTTGGTTGTTGCCCTCAACGGCCTGTTTGCGCGCATGGCTGAACAGTTGGCGAGCGAGCAACGGTTTACGGCGGATGCCGCGCACGAATTACGGACGCCGATTGCCGCCATCCGCATTCAGGCGCAAGTGGCGCAAGGCGCGAGCAACGAGGCGGAACGCGCCGCCGCGCTGGCCGCCACGATCATCGGCTGCGACCGCGCGACGCGCCTGGTTGAACAGTTGATGCAACTGGCGCGACTGGAAACCGAGGCCACCGCAGCGGATGGGGGAAAAGTCGATTTGACCGCGATTGCCGCCGATTGCCTCGCCCTGTTGCAGCCGCAAGCAGCGACACGCGGCCAGCAGATTGATTGGCAAAGCCCCGGCGGCGCCGTTCCAGTCGCCATGAGCGCGGCGCTCGCCGCCGGTTTGCTGCGTAATCTCGTAGACAATGCGCTGCGCTACAGCCCGGACGGAGCGCGGGTTTGCCTGCAAATCACGCCAGCAGAGGGAGGGCAGGGCGCATGCTTCACCGTCGAAGACAGCGGCCCCGGCCTGCCGCCTGATGTGATGGGGCGTCTGGGCGAGCTTTTTCTCCGTCAACTCGGCACCCGGCAAAACGGCAGTGGCCTCGGCTGGGCCATCGTCCGCCGCATCGCGCAACGGTATGGCCTTGCCAGCGACATTGACCGCAGCCCAACACTCGGCGGCCTGCGTGTGCGGATCACCTGGCCGCCTGCGGCTCCAGATTGAGCTTGACGCCCTTTTTCATCTTGCCGATAACGTGCATTTCGCAGGCTTTGCAGTCGAATTTGAGGATCAGCCGCTCGTTGCCGTTGATGAGGGTCATCGGGTCGGGTTTGAGGTGTTTGACCTCTTTCGGGCAGAGGTTGAAGCTGTGGCGCAGGCAGTGGCGGGTGATCATGAGTGAAACCATGCCTTTTTCCTGGCCGGATTCGTAGGCTTCGTCGATCAGGCGGACGCCGTGTTTTTCGTAAAAAGCGCGGGCTTTTGAATTGAAAACATTACCGAGGTAACTCAATTCCTGCTGCGGGTAGAGCGCGGGTTCGGTTGAGGGCTGGCGGCGCGGCGGGCGCGGGTGGGTGGCAAGGCGCGCGGCTGCGAGTTTTTCGGCGGCGGCGCGGCGCAGCGCGTTGATGGCGGCGGGCGGCAGGAACCACGGTTGGGTCATTTGGAGTTCGACCGCAGCGACGGTAAACATCGTGTTGCCGAATTTGGCGAGATTTTCCTTGAGCCGGGCAAAGGCCGTTGCGGCGTTGCGGGCGAGGTCGAGGCCGGTTTTGGGCAGGTCGGCTGTGCTTTGCACGCCATCCTCGTCGCTCAGGGCGAGTGTGAAATGGTCGGCGTGTTCGGTGAATGACACTTTGATGGCGATGCGGCGGTCAGCGGATTCTTTTTCCAGCGCCCGCTCAAAGGTTTGGTCGCGGTTGCGAAAGAGGGTTGCGCCAGCGGTCAGTTCGGGCGGGATTTCGGCGGGGTAGAGGCGTTGTTGCTCGACGCGGTTGATGCGCATTCCTTGAATTTCGCCCTCTGCGTCGTAAAAACAGACGCCATCGCCGTTGTGCAGAAGTTGGTCGGCGGCGATGTCGAGCCAGCCGTCGCCGATGGTTACGACTTCGCCAATCGGCTCGCCGACGAAGGCGGGTGAATCGAAAGCGCCGATGTCGTCCTGCCGACCGTGGGTGAAATAATCGGTGTAGCCACGGTTGAAGGTTTTGTCCGGCTGCGGCGTGAAGGCGAAGGTCGAATGACCGGACGAGGCGCGTTGGCATTGCGGATTCTCAGCGATGATCTGGTCGAGCAACTGCCGGTAATGGGCGGTGATGTTCTTGACGTAGGCCAGGTCTTTCAAGCGCCCTTCAATCTTGAAAGATGAAACTCCGGCTGCGATGAGCGAGCGCAGGTTGGCGCTCTGGTTGTTGTCTTTCATCGACAACAGGTGTTGATTTTCGGTGATCGTGCGGCCTTTGTCGTCGATCAGGCTGTAAGGCAGGCGGCACGCCTGCGAGCATTCGCCGCGATTGGCGCTGCGTCCGGTGTGGGCGTGGCTGATGTAGCACTGGCCGGAATAAGCGACGCAGAGCGCGCCGTGGATGAAGTATTCGAGCGTGACAGGAGTTTGACGGGCGATTTCGCCGATTTCAGAAAGACTTAGTTCTCGCGCCAGGACGATTTGCGAAAAGCCAACATCGGCAAGAAACTTCGCCTTGGCCGGGGTGCGGATGTCGGTCTGTGTTGAAGCGTGGAGCTGGATGGGCGGCAAATCGAGTTCGAGGAGGCCCATGTCCTGAATAATCAGGGCGTCGGCCCCGGCGGCGTACAAGTCCCAGGCCAGTTGCCGGGCGCTGGCGAGTTCGCTGTCGCGCAGGATGGTATTGATGGCGACAAAAACCCCGGCCCGGTAACGGTGGGCAAAGGCGCACAAACGCTCGATGTCGGCGACGCTATTGCCAGCGCCGTAACGCGCGCCAAATTCCGGCCCGCCGATGTAGACGGCGTCCGCTCCGTGCTTGATGGCTTCGATGCCGAAATCGGCATTTTTGGCCGGGGCGAGGAGTTCGAGGCGAAAGGCTCTCTCCTTTGAGGAGAAGCGCAAAAGATCCTCCCCATTCGCAGAATGGGGAGGGGGACCACCCGCGCAGCGGGTGGTGGAGGGGTAATCGGCAGACATCAAAGTGACCAACCCCTCCACCATGCGACGCATGGTCCCCCTCCCCGTTGCTGCGCAACAGGGAGGATCAAAACCCGTCGCTTCGATTGGTGTACATACGGCAGCCCCAGGCGGGGAGTATTGGTTGCGGTCATCTCGGTTGCTCCATGCGCTTACCCCGACTCAATAAACAAACCGCCCGGCCAGCCCCTCGATATTGAACTCGCGCAAAATGGCTTCGGCCCGCTCGCGGGCGTTTTTGCGGGGCGTGTCGTTGGGGCGGCGGTTGGCGATGATCAGCTCGTTCTTCATCGAATGCTCCCAGCCGACCAGTTCCGTCACCGTCACATCGTAACCGTGCGCTTCGAGCAGCAGGCAGCGCAGGACGTTGGTCAGGTGGCTGCCCAGTTCGCGGGTGTGCAGCGGGCGTCGCCACAATTCGGCGAGCGGCGTTTTGCCGAGCGACTCATTTTTACCGGCGCGCATCGCGGCGGCGACTTCGGCCTGACAACAGGGGACGAGAACGATGTGCCGCGCCTGTCGGTCGAGCGCAAAGCGGATGGCGTCATCGGTCGCCGTATCGCAGGCGTGCAGCGCGGTGACGACATCGACGCGCGGCGGTAATTCGGGGGCGGCGAGCGATTCCTCCACCGTACAGGCGAGAAAACGCATCCGGGCAAAGCCCAGCCGTTCCGCCAGTTGGCGCGAGCGGGTCACGAGTTCCGGGCGGTTTTCGATGCCGATGATTTCGCCGCTTTTTTGCCAGCTTTCGCGTGCTTTGAAACACAGGTCATAGAGGATGAAGCCGAGATAAGACTTGCCCGCGCCGTGATCGACCAGCGTTTCGGCGTCGAGGAGCAGCGGTTCGATGAACTGGACGAGGTGATAGACCTGCTTGAGCTTGCGGCGGCTGTCCTGATTGAGCTTGCCGTCGCGGGTCAGGATATGCAGTTCCTGCAACAGTTCGCGCGATTGCCCGGCGCGGATTTCCGGGATGTGTGCGGGGGCTGGCGGCTTCTTCATGGGGGCGATTATCGCATTCAACGGAACATGACTTTGTGTCAACCGAATCGAAATCGCCCCGTTATTCGGCGCATGGCGCTTGCTGCGCCGCACTTCAACGGAGAATCAAATGGGCAGTCTGAGCAACGAATCCTTCGAGCAATTTCTCGATTCCCTGAAAAAAGCAGGCATCGCCATTTCCAACGAGGTCGAACTGCGCGAACGCCTGGCCGAAGCCCAACGCTGGCGCTACGCCTTCCAGACCCTGGCCGCCAATGGCAAAACCATCGGCATTTGCTTTGAAGACCACTCGGAAGGCCGCAACGAAGCCGAAATTGATCGCGCCTTCAGCGACTTTCAGTTTTCCGAAAAAAGCAAGGCGGTTTTTTCGGCGAGTTTGCGGCACTGAGCCATAGCAAGTCACAACATCGAGCCGCGCCCCAAGGGGCGCGGTTTTGCAAGATGGGTAGCGCGTAGCGAAGCCCATGAGTTTCACCACAACGACAGTTGTGATCAGCCCGGCATCCGCCGCTTTGCGACATGCCCGGCCAGGGCGGCGAGGACTGCGGCGGTTGCCCAGTACGGCAGCCAGGCCGGACTGATGCCCGAGGCCATCAACGCGCCGCCCGCGAACGTTCCTATCGCACCGCCAAGGTAGTTGCACGAACTGTTGAGCGCGACCGCCGCCGCGCCGTGCTCAGGCTCCTGCGCGAGCAGCATGTGCTGCTGCGGCGCCAGCGATGACCATCCCATCGCGCCCCAGGTGAGCAGCGGCAGGAAACCGGCCACGCCCAACGGCGCGAGCGTTGGGAGCGCCGCCAGCGCCAGGCTCAACGCCACCAAAATTACGCCGAGCAACGCTGCCGGGCGTTTGCTCCGGTCAATCAACGGGCCGATCAAAAAGCTTCCGGCGAGGCCGCCTATGCCCCAGGCCCACAGGTAGTACTTCACGTCCGTGACGCCCGCCAGCGTATGCAGCGCCGGAGCCAGATAGGTGTAAAGCCCGAGGCTTCCGACCGCCGTCATGAAAGTGATGCCGACCGTGACGGCGACTTTGCCGTGCGTGAGCACGGCCAGCCTTTCGCGCAGCGACGGTGGCCGCCGCAGCGCAATCGACGGCAAACGCGCTGCGACGCCAACGAGCGCGATGCAGCCGATCAAGGTGACCAGGCCGAGCGTGCCGCGCCAGCCGATCCAGTCGTTGACCCACAACCCGACGGGCACGCCGACCACGGTTCCGGCGCTCATGCCGCCGAGCACCATGCCAAGCGCCCGGCCCTTGCGCTGTTCGGGCACGAGCGCGGCGGCAGTCGCTGCCGCCACCGGCGAAAACAGACCGGCGCCGAATCCGGCCAGGGCACGCGCCGCGAGCAGAAGCGGAAAATTGACGGCGACCACGCTGGCCGCATTGGCGACGCTGAAGACCGCCAGCGCGATCGTCAGAACGGTACGCACCGGCTTGCCGCCGACCAGCGTCGAGAGTACGGGCGCTGAAATCGCATAGGACAGCGTAAATACCGCGACGCACTGCCCGGCCTGCGCCTGTGTGACTGAAAACGAATGCGCGATGCCCGGCAGCAATCCCGCAACGACATAGGCATCGACCCCGAGGGCAAACATGCCGAGGGTCAAAAGGAAAACACGATTCATCGGGAACAACAAATTAGCCAGGCGATACCGCAATGTGTAATTATAACTCAGCGCAACACCCACTCAACGCAGAAATTTGCAACTGCGTCATCCCGCCTGACGCGGGCTGCGGCATCTACCCGCTGCTCATCCTGCGTTTCAACCCCGGAACCGACCGGATCACCCATTTCTCCATTTCGACAATCAGGAAAAAGAATATTCCCCCGCCGAACAGGACGCCCCATACCGTCAGCGGTAAATTATCCGTAGCGAAAACGGCGTGGAAGGGCAGGGTGTAGGTGAATAAGAGTTGCAGCACGATCACGGCGCTGACGCCGTACCAGAGATACGGGTTATCCCGATGGGCGGAAAGTGAGAGCGATGAGTCGAGCAAATAGCGGCTGTTGAAGAGGTAAAACACCTGCCCGAGCGTGATGGCGTTCACGGCGGCGGTGCGGGCGAGCGATTCGGAGGCGCCTTGCGATGTCATCCAGAAGAAAACGATCAGGGTGTAAATGACCAGCGCCGCGCCGATAAAGACGATGCGCCAGACGCCGAAGAGGCTCAGGATGGGGCTGTCGATGGGGCGCGGCGGGCGGCGCATGACGTCGCTTTCGTGCGGCTCGAAGGAGACGACGAGGCCGAGGGCGACGGATGTCACCATATTGACCCACAACACCTGCGGCGCGGTAATCGGCAGGGTGAAGCCGAAAATGATGGCGATGGCGATTACCGCGCCCTGGGCAATATTGGTCGGCAGCATGAAGAGCATGGCTTTTTCGATATTGTTGCGGACGGTGCGGCCTTCTTTGACGGCGGCGGTGATGGAGGCGAAATTGTCGTCGGCGAGAATCATGCCCGCTGCTTCCTTGGTCACTTCCGTACCCTTGATGCCCATCGCCACGCCGATGTCGGCTTTTTTGAGGGCCGGGGCGTCGTTGACCCCGTCGCCGGTCATGGCGACGATCTGGCCGTTGGCTTGAATGGCTTTGACCAGCCGCAGCTTGTGTTCCGGGCTGGCGCGGGCGAAGACGTCGACATCGCGCACGCATTCCTGCAATTCGGCGCTGTTCATGGCTTCGATTTCGGCCCCGGTGACGGCGGTTTTGCCGTCGCCGATGTCGAGCATTCCGGCAATCGCCGCCGCCGTGATTTTGTGGTCGCCGGTAATCATGGTGACGCGGATGCCGCCAGCGTGACATTCGCGGACGGCGGCGATGGCTTCCTGACGCGGCGGGTCCATCAGGCCGACCAGGCCGAGGAGGATGAGATTGTGCGGTAAATCTTCGGGCTTCAGGCCGTTGGCGGCCTGTTTTGCCGATTCCTCAGAAGCCGTCGCGTAGACGTCGTGCGTTACAGCCTGCCCGGCGCGATCATCCCTCTCCCCTTGCGGGGTGAGGGCGGGGTTTCGCAAAGCACTGCTTTGCGCCGCCCGAACGGGTGAGCCATGCAGGGCGAACCCTCCAGGGAAAGAGGGAGAGGGG
>JAITWU010000110.1 GCA_031285115.1 Azonexus sp.
CCACCGCCGACACCGGCCAATGCGCCGTGATCAACCGCGAACTCACCAAATCCGCCCGGCCCGAACTGGGAGCGGCCAAGATCATCGTCTCCGGCGGCCGCGGCATGGGCAATGGCGACAACTACCGGGCGCTGCTCGAACCGTTGGCCGACAAACTGGGCGCTGCCCTGGGGGCGAGCCGGGCGGCGGTCGATGCCGGTTTTGTGCCGAATGACTATCAGGTTGGTCAGACCGGCAAGATCGTCGCGCCACAGCTTTATGTTGCCGTCGGCATTTCCGGCGCGATTCAGCATCTGGCCGGGATGAAAGACTCGAAAGTCATCGTCGCCATCAACAAAGACCCCGATGCGCCGATCTTTCAGGTCGCCGACTATGGTCTGGTCGGCGATTTGTTTGAGGTTGTGCCGCAGTTGACCGCCAGTTTTTAACTTGCCGGAGAATTCCATGATCGCCTTTTCTTTCCATCGCCTGACACGGGTTCCGCTGCTGTTTGCCGTTTTCTTCCTGTTTACCGCTGGTTTTGCCGAAGCTGTTACGCCAGCGCAGAAAACCCAGGTTCCCGGTTATTACCGGCTGATGCTCGGCAATGTTGAAATCACCGCGCTATTCGATGGCACGGTCGCCCTCGATGAGACGACGCTGAAAAATGTCACCGCCCGCGACCGCCAGCGCCTTCTCGCCAAACAGTTCATCGCCGGGCCGAAGATGCAGACGGCGGTCAATGCCTATCTCATCAACAGCGGCGGCAAACTGGTGTTGATTGACGCTGGCGCGGCCAAAGCGGCGCCCGGTCTCGGCCATGTCGTCGATAACCTGAAAGCCGCCGGTTACAGCCCGGAACAGGTTGATGCCGTGCTGCTCACCCATTTGCATTTCGACCACATCAATGGCTTGCTGACCGCCGATGGCCAGCGCGCCTTCCCCAATGCCGAAATCTGGTCGGCCAAGGCTGACAGCGATTTCTGGCTGAGTGAGGAAATCGCCGCCAAAGCGCCGGCTGGCGTGCAAGGGTTTTTCAAAATGTCACGCGATGCCGCCGCCCCCTATCGGGCCAAAGGCCAGTGGAAAACCTTTGACAGCGACCGCGAGCTTTTGCCCGGCATCCGCAGCATCGACACCCACGGCCACACGCCCGGCCACGCCAGTTATCTGATTGCCGACGGCGGCCAACAGTTGCTGGTGCTCGGCGATCTGGTGCATAACCATGCCGTGCAGTTCGCCCGCCCGGATGTCGCCTTTGAATACGACAGCGACCCGCCGCAGGCGGTGAAAATCCGCAAACAGATTTTTGCCCGCGCCGCCAGAGAAAAGCTGATGATCGCCGGTATGCACCTGCCCTTCCCCGGCATCGGCCATGTGCGCAGGGAAAAGAAAGGCTTTGCCTGGGTTCCGGCGGAATTCACTCCGCTTGCTGCGCCGTGAAGGGTGTCATATTGGCGTAAAAGCCCCTCACCCTCATTCCCTCTCCCGCAAGCGGGAGAGGGATGATCGAGCCTCATCGGTTGTGACGTATGCGCTTCGGGCGACGGCCCGGCAAAATCAGATACTCAGGGCACGTCGGCAAAGCGCAGATGGCCATCGCGCACTTGTTGCGCCAGCGCCTCGGCGGTCATCGGGCGGCCATGCAAATAGCCCTGTAGCGCCTGACAGCCGATAGCGGCAAGAAACGCCCGTTGTTCGGGCGTTTCAACGCCTTCAGCCAGCACTTCGAGATGCAGGTTGCGGCCAAGTGAAACGATGGCCCGTGAAATGGCCGCATCTCTCTCGTCATTCGGCAAATCGCAGACAAAGGCGCGGTCGATCTTGAGCCGGTCGAGCGGGAAAATTTTGAGATAGGTGAGCGAGGAATAGCCGGTGCCGAAGTCGTCGATAGCCGTGCGCACGCCCAGGTTGCGCAGGCCGTGCAGGACTTCGACCGCGTTGCCGGGGTTGGCGATCAGCACGCCCTCGGTAATTTCCAGTTCAAGCAGGCGGGCTGGCAGACCGCTGTCATTCAGGGCCGAGCCGACGACCTGCAACAAATCGTCCTGGCGAAACTGGCGACCGGAGAGATTGACCGCCACCGTCATCTCGCAGCCGAATTCGGCCACCCAGGCGCTCATCTGGCGGCAAGCCTCGCGCAGCACCCATTGGCCGATCGGTATGATGATGCCGGTTTCTTCGGCAACGGGAATGAACTGCACCGGCGAAATGCCGCCCAGTTGCGGACTCTGCCAGCGCAACAGGGCTTCGACGCCGAGCAGACGGTTACTCTGGGCATCGACCTGCGGTTGATACTCAAGGCTGAATTCGCCATTGGCCAGCGCCTGACGCAACAAGCCTTCGAGAGCCAGCAGGCGGACGCCGCCAATGCTGATCTCGGTCGAGTAGAAACGGTAGGTGGCGCGCCCCTCCTCCTTGGCGTGGTACATGGTCGATTCGGCATTGCTTTCGAGCACGGCCAGATCATCGCCGTCGTCGGGAAAAATGGCGACGCCGATACTGATCGAGACATGCAGTTGATGCTCGCCAACGATCATCGGCGGCTGGAAGGCGGCCAGCAGTTTTTCACAGACGGCGACAACCCCCTGGGTCGAAGCGATGTCATTGAGCAAGACCGAAAACAGGTCGCCGCCCGGCCGCGCCACGACATCGTGATGGCGGACGCAACTGCGAATGCGTTTGGCGCAGATCGCCAGCACTTCGTCGCCAACGCTGTGGTTGAGCGAATCGTTGATCAGCTTGAAGCGGTCGATCCCCATCCGCAGCACGGCGAAACGCCGCTTGCCGCCCCTGGCCTGCGCCACCGAGCGTTCGACCGCAGCCCGCCAGGCGTCGCGCGACAGCAGCCCGGTCAACTCGTCAAAGGTGCGCAGGCGTTCGAGCAATTCCTCGGTTTTCTTGTGCTGGCTGAGGTCGATGCTCATGCTAATGTAGTTGCTGACCGCGCCGCCCGGTTCATTGCGCACGGCGACGACAGACAGCAGCGACGGGTAAATGCCGCCATCGCGGCGGCGGTTCCAGACTTCGCCCTGCCAGTGGTCATCGCGCTCCAGTTGCCGCCACATGTCGATGTAGAAGGCGATGTCCTGACGATCCGACCGGAGATGGCGGACATGGCGGCCAAGCAGCTCCTCGCGCGAATAACCGCTGATGCGGCAGAAAGCCGGATTGACCCCGGTAATGCGCAAGGCCGCATCGGTCACGAGAATGGTCTCGACACTGCTGTTGAACAGCGCGTCAGCCAGACGCAGACTGGCGTCGGCGGTTTTTCTGTAACGCCGCGTCAGGTAGAGCAAGGGGGCAATCAGGGCAATGGCGGCCAGCGCCAGAATGCTATTCAAAACCACGGAGCGCCAGGCTTCGCTTTCGAGTTTGGCGCTCTGGCTGGCGACGGCGGCAAACAGTTTTTCTTCGACTGACTGCATCGCGTCGATACGCTGCGAAGCCAGGGCAAACCAATGCTCGGCGCTGGCCAGCGGGATATTCGGCGAGCTGGCGCCCTCGCCGATGATGGCGATGCTCTGGCGAATCGCCCCCAGTTCCTGAACCAGGGAGCCGCGCTCAAATGCTTGCTGCAAGCCGCGCAGATCGTCCGGGGCCAACAGACGAAACTGGACGAGGCGAGTCGTTTCGACCGCCCGCAGCCAGTGGTAGGCGGCCATCCGGGCATGGCCGAAGTCGCCCGAGGCGAGCATGACCGTGACCAGCTCCCGCTCCTCGCTGGCCGCCTCCTTGGCGTGCAGGAAGGAAGCCAGCATCAGTTGCGGCTTCGTCATCGGATCGCTGGCGTCAAGACGGCTCAACAGCAGCATCAGCAATTGCTCGATCCAGACGGTATAACGCTGGCTGGCGACATCGTGCGCGATGCGCCGCTCTTCGACCGCCAGACGCAACTCGCGCAATTCGGTAAAGTTGGCCCCGGCAGCCGGATGCCCGGTCATCGGTTTGACATCGAAAGCCGCGAGAATTCTGCTCAGATGCGCGAGGGCCTTGTCGGTCTCGCTCAACTGGCGCTCGAAGGCCTGGGCAGAAACAAAGTGATTGTCAGTCTGAAACAGGTAGGCGCTGCCCAAACTCCGCTCAAGTTGCAGTTGATCGACGGCCCGGCTGATCTCGGCAGAGGCTTCGGCCCAATGGCGAGCCGCCGTCGCCTGCCTCAGGCGCTCATAATCATGGCCCAGGTTGCTGGCCGCAAAGACCATCAAGGTAAGGAAAAAACCCGCGCCAAGGAAGCGCAGAACGCCTTGCCTGATATTATCCCGCTGTCCCAGCGGCTGAATTTCCGCATCCACCTTCATCGTAAAACTGACCCCTGTTTGAAACGCCGGCCTGAAGACCGGTTCTCGATCGTTGTTGAACGGCAACGCAGCGAAGAAAAACTGGATACCACATTATTACTACATACTTTATCCGGGGTGAGACATCAGCAATTTGATATATGACAATTGAAATACCGTGTCAATATGGCAGGGTAAGCAAGCGAATTCAGCAATATTGGAGAAAAATCATGGCTATCACCTGGAGCGCCGCCCTCGAAACCGGGCACCGCCAGATCGACTTGCAGCACCAGGAACTGGTCGTCCTGATCAACGAACTGACCGCCGCGCTCGACGCCCGCCTCCCGCTGACGGCGGTAGACAACATCCTGCCGCGCCTCAACGGTTATGTGCTGTTCCACTTCGGCACCGAAGAAATGCTGATGTCCGGCCTGCCAGCGGAAAGCCGTCATGCCGCCGCCCACTGCCAGGCGCACCGCGATTTCAGCAAGCGCATCGAGGCCCTGCAACAACAGGTCGCCAACGGCGAACGGCCTGATCTGGAGCCGCTGGCGGCTTATCTGCTCGGCTGGCTGACCGATCACATCATGAACACCGACCGCGAGCTGGTCGCCCTGCTCGCCCCCCGCTCGCCAGCGCCGCCGCTCCGCTAGGCGGCATTTACCGGAAAGCCGACAATCTTGACCATCAAAGCCATCATTTTCGACGTAGACGGCACCCTCGCCGACACCGAGGAGGCGCACCGCCTCGCCTTCAACAAGGCGTTTGCCGAAAACGCGCTCGACTGGAACTGGGATGTGGCGCTCTACGACCAACTCTTGAGCGTCACCGGCGGCAAGGAGCGCATCCGGCATTACGTCGCCAGCCATTGCCCGGCTTTCGCCCAACGGGCCGATTACGACGCCTTCGTCAAACATCTGCATCAAGTCAAAACCGGCCACTACAACGCCCTGCTGGAAAACGGCAACGTCCCGCTGCGCCCCGGCATCCGCCAACTGATCGACGAGGCGGGCAGCGCCGGGATTTTGCTCGCCATCGCCACCACCACCACGCCGGAAAATGTCGCCACGCTGCTCGCCACGGCCATCGGCCAAGACTGGCGGAGCCGTTTTGCCAGCCTCGGCTGCGGCGACATCGTGCCGCGCAAAAAACCGGCGCCGGATATTTATCACTGGGTGCTCAACGACCTCGGCCTTGCCGCCGCCGACTGCATTGCCCTCGAAGACTCCAGCAACGGGCTACGCGCCAGCCTGGCCGCTGGCGTCCGCACCTGGATCACCCGCAACGACTACACCCGCAACCAGGATTTCACCGGCGCTGCGGGCGTATTTGACGATCTTGCCAACCTCGGCGCGTTTTATCGCCAGACCGGGCTGGAACAACAGATCGCCGCGCCAGCCCGACGCTCTTGAAGCGTCTGCGGCATGAGCCGCGCCGCCGCTCCCGATAGAAGCCAACAGCCGCCGAGCGCTGATATTGCACAGATTGTCATAAGGCTGTGCACAGGCTGTCATGACGCTGTCGCATGACAAACAATATACTCTCCCAAAAAATTTCGCTTAACGTGTTGATTTATATATGAACACATGAGGTGAAACGCTTTTTTCGCAATATTTTTTGGCGCGCCCGCGCCAATTTTGCAACCCGGAATTCTTCGGGTCGAGGCGCCATGACAAGCAATTGCTTTTTAACAAGGGGGCCGTAATGCTCAATGTAGACGTAAGCAAGCTGGAACAAACGATCGAGGGTTTGCAGGCCGTGCTCAAAGACGGGCTGATTGCCACCGACATCTGGGATCACGTCACCGGCTTGTCGCTAGCCGGTTACAACCCGAACCCGGCAGCGGTGGCGCTGTTCAACCAGTTGACCATGGAAATTTCCGACACCCTCGGCGGCTCCGGTTTTCCGAAATTGAACCGCTACTACATCCTTGATCTCGACGGGGACAATATGGTTGTCATCATCCGGCACGGAGAAGACCTGCTGCAAGGCATGTTGCTGACATCGAAAAAAATCAATATGGGCGTTTTGTTCAGCATCGCCATTCCCAAGATGCTCCAGAGCGTAGCAGGGGCGCGGGACTAATCCGGATTGAGCCAGCGGGCGTCTGCTGGCTGGCTCAACCCGGAGCCATCCCATGAACGGCAGAATCTGGACTCCGTCCAGGCAAAGCAACGCCGTGCGCGCCTTTATGGCGGTGCTGCGAATGGATTCGCCGCTATGGGACTGGGCCGATTCCCCGGCGCTGGCCTCCTGGTGGGTGATCGACAGCGCCTGCGGCATTGATGTCACGGCGTTGACCTCGTATTACGACCAGATGCCGGGCAAGCCGGAAGTGGCTTTTCTCGCCGCCCAACCGGGTTCGTTGCCGCACCCGGCGTGGACGCTGTTCAAGCCCCCGGTCAAAAGCAGCCTGATCTTCGACTGGATCAAACAGCGCCAACCTGCCGGGCCACCGCCGGTCGACCGCCCGACGCCGTCGTTTGCGCCCGCTATGCCCTGGCGGCATGGTTTGCTGCGACTCAAAAGATGGCCCAATCCGGCCCGCTACGACAATTCTCTGGAATTTACCGTGGCCTGCTCCCGCTTGCTTGGCGCTCCGGCCACTTATGCGCAAATCCTCGAATGGGGGATAGCCGCGCCGCTCCTCGACCGGATATTGCAGGATGCGTTGGCCGAGGGCCTCCTCGATATTTCCGATCCATCGCCTGCGGCTGCCGCCATCCGGCCGGAAAAAGACGCTGCGGCGGCGACGGATGCCGACACGTCGCGCTGGGGCCTGATCAAACGGCTGCTTGGGAAATTTTCCTTGAAATGAACATCGTTCTCGGCCATCGCGCCACCCAGCAAGTCGTTTTCGCCGGGCCTTTCGGCGTCGGCAAGACCACCGCGCTACGCGCCGTATCCGACATTCCCGTCTCGAATACGGATGAACTCAGCAGCGAGTTGTCGCAACTGAAAAACAGCCTTGGCAAAACCACGACCACGGTCGGTTTTGATTATGGCGAATGGAATTTTTCTGATGGCGCGCGTGTCGGGCTGATCGGCCTGCCGAGTCAGGAACGTTTCAGCGCCATGTGGGACATGCTGCTGCCGAAAAGTTCAGCCGTCGTGCTGTGGTTGTACGGCAACAGCGACGACGCTCTGGCCGACTGCCGCTTCTGGCTGGAGGCGCTGACCCAGCGTCAGGCCGTGACGCGGCTGGCGGTGGCGCTGACGCGCCTGCCGTTCGACGTATCCGAGGAGACGCTGGCGCCGTTTCGTCATCTCACCAGTCTCTACCATCCGCTCGCGCCGGTGCTGACCGCCGACCCACGCCAACCGGCCAGCGTCATGCAGGCCATCATGGTCGCGCTCAGTACGCCGGACGCCGCACCTTTTCCGCCCCCCGCAACCCCACCCGCTCAGCAAGGCAAATCAAATGATGAGTTCTGAAGCCCTCGGCCACTTTGTGTTGCCCGCCATGAAACAACTGTACCAGCGCATTCCCCAACTGACCGCGGCGGTGCTGTGCACGCCCGATGGCTTCAATATTTGCTCCTTTGGCCTCGACGAAAAGCAGGTGGGCAAGCTGGCGGCGCTGTCCGGCTCGCTGCTTTCGGTCGGCAACGCCACGATGGCGGAACTGCGGCTGGGTCTCGATGAACCGATGGATCTGCTGATGCTCAAGGCGGGGACGTTCCAGATTCTCGGCCTGAAAGTACCCAAACCCGACGGTCATCTGGTGCTCATGGTGGCGGCAAAAAATACGATGCTGGGCCTCATGATCGTCGGCGCGCAATATGTGGCTGGCGAAATTGAAAAACTCTTCCGGGCAGAAGCTCAGACCTGATCTGACAGAATCACACTGCGCCAAAGCGCCAAAAAAAACGCCGGTCACCCGGCGTTTTTTGTCTGCGGCGAACAACCGGCGACGGCTACGCTGCAACCGTCTCGGCGATTTCGACAAAAGCCGGAATCTGGTCGAAGTTCATGTAGCGATAAACATCCGCCGCCTTGGCGTTGACGGCCTCTACCTGTTCCCGATATTCGGCGACGGTCGGCAAGCGACCCAGCAGGGCGGCGACGGCGCTGAGTTCGGCGGAGGCGAGATAGACACGGGTGTCGATGCCCAAACGGTTGGGGAAATTGCGCGTCGAGGTGGAAACGGCAGTCGACCCTTTCCTGATTTGCGCCTGATTGCCCATGCACAGCGAACAGCCGGGCATTTCCATGCGCGCGCCAGCTTTGCCGAGCACCGAGTAGTAGCCTTCTTCAGTCAGAATCAGGGCGTCCATCTTGGTCGGCGGGGCGATCCACAGGCGGGTCGGGATGTCCGATTTGCCGTCGAGCACCTTGCCCGCCGCGCGGAAGTGGCCAATGTTGGTCATGCAGGAGCCGATGAACACTTCGTCGATCTTGTCGCCCTGCACTTCGGAGAGCACTTTCACATCGTCCGGGTCGTTCGGGCAGGCGAGGATCGGTTCGGTCACTTCGGCGAGATCAATCTCGATCACGGCGGCGTACTGCGCGTTGGCGTCGGCCTTGAGCAGCGTGCCGCTGGCGATCCACGCCTGCATCGCCTCGATGCGGCGGCGCAGGGTGCGGGCGTCCTGGTAGCCGTTGGCGATCATCCACTTCATGAGGGTGATGTTGGAGCGCAGGTATTCGACGATCGGCTCCTTGTTGAGCGCCACGGCGCAGGCGGCAGCGGAACGTTCGGCGGCGGCATCCGAAAGCTCAAAAGCCTGTTCGACCTTGAGATCGGGCAAGCCTTCGATTTCGAGAATGCGACCGGAGAAGATGTTTTTCTTGCCCTTCTTCTCGACCGTCAAAAGGCCCTGCCTGATGGCCCACAGCGGGATGGCGTTGACCAGGTCGCGCAGGGTGATGCCGCGTTTGGCGGCCTCGGCCATCGAGCCTTTGAAGCGCACCAGCACCGATTCCGGCATATCGAGCGGCATGACGCCGGTGGCGGCGGCAAAGGCGACGAGGCCGGAACCCGCCGGGAAGGAGATGCCAATCGGGAAGCGGGTGTGCGAATCGCCGCCAGTGCCGACGGTATCCGGCAGCAGCAGGCGGTTGAGCCAGGAATGGATGACGCCGTCACCGGGCCGCAGGGCGACGCCGCCGCGCGTCGAAATGAAGGTCGGCAGCTCGTGGTGCATCTTGACGTCGACCAGCTTGGGGTAAGCCGCCGTGTGGCAGAAGGACTGCATCACCAGATCCGCCGAGAAGCCGAGGCAGGCGAGGTCTTTCAACTCGTCGCGGGTCATCGGCCCGGTCGTGTCCTGCGAGCCGACGGTGGTCATCTTCGGTTCGCAATAGGTGCCGGGCAGAATCCCCCGCTGTTGACCATTTTGTTCGGGCAAACCGCAGGCGCGGCCAACCATCTTTTGCGCCAGCGAGTAGCCCGCGCCCGGATCAGCCGGTTGCTGCGGCAGGCGGAACAGGGTAGACGGCGGCAGCCCCAGGGTTTCCCGCGCCTTGGCCGTGAGGCCGCGGCCAATGATGAGCGGAATGCGGCCACCGGCGCGCACTTCGTCGAGGATGACGAGGGTTTTCAATTGCGCTTCGGCAATCGTCGCGCCGTTTTTGCTGGCGCTGACATGGCCGGTCGCGCCGTCGACTTTGAGTTCGATCTCGTCGCCCATATCCATCTTGCCCGCGTCGATTTCAATCGGCAGCGCGCCCGCGTCTTCCATGGTGTTGAAGAAAATGGGCGCAATCTTGGAGCCGAGGCAGACGCCGCCGAAACGCTTGTTCGGCACAAAGGGAATATCCTCGCCGGTAAACCACAGCACCGAGTTGGTGGCCGATTTGCGCGATGACCCGGTGCCAACCACGTCGCCGACATAAGCGATCAGATGGCCCTTTTCGGCGAGTTTGGCGAGCTGCTTGAGCGGGCCGCGCACGCCCGGCTCATCGGCTTCAATCCCCGGTCGCGGGTTTTTCAGCATGGCGAGCGCGTGCAGCGGAATATCCGGGCGCGACCAGGCATCCGGCGCCGGTGAGAGATCATCGGTATTGGTTTCGCCGGTGACTTTGAACACGGTCAGCTTCTGCGAAGCCGGGACAGCCGGGCGCGAAGTGAACCATTCGCCATCGGCCCACGACTGCATCACTGACCTGGCGTTGGCGTTGCCTTTTTTGGCGAGATCGGCGACATCGTTGAAATAATCGAAAACGAGCAGGGTCTTTTTCAGACCGGCGGCGGCCACCGCGCCGCAAACAGCGCAGCCGAGCAGGTCGATCAAGGGTTTGACGTTGTAGCCGCCCAACATGGTGCCGAGCAGTTCGGTCGCCTTTTCGCGCGTCATGAGCGGGCAACTTGCCTCGCCCTTGGCGACCTTGGCGAGAAACTCGGCCTTGACCTTGGCGGCGTCATCGACGCCAGCGGGAACGCGATAAGTAATCAGATCAACCAGCGCCGCTTCCTCGCCTGGCGGCGGATTTTTCAGCAAGGCCACCAGTTCGGCGGTCTGCTGTTTAGACAAAGGCAGCGGGGGAATACCGAGAGCGGCACGCTCTGCAACATGGGCGCGATAGGCTTCAAGCACGGCGATTTCCTTTCGTAAACGTTGGGGCGGGGAAAATCTGGCACAGCAGATACCTGAGCGGATACGTTCTATGGCAGCAGCGGCAAAAATTGGTTCGTTGTCGCTGCGCTGATTACCTTCCGTCCAAGTCTTATATATTTTATATGTTTCGTCCGGTTTGGTCAGCAGGTGGTTCCAAACCTGTAGAGCAAGCAATCTGTCCTGACTTGTAGCAAATGATCTGTCCTGTTTCATTATGTAGTAGTCGCGCCCCGATCTGACAGATAGCGACGCCCCGGAAGCGGGCGATCCAGCCCTTCAGAGTGGCGTCATAGCGATTGACGCTCTGGACATGCCAGGGGCCGTCACCGCCTTTGCCGTGGAAGGCGGCGACGAAGAAGCCGGATTCAACATTCAAGTCTTTGGCGACAG
>JAITWU010000122.1 GCA_031285115.1 Azonexus sp.
CAATGGCTGCGCGTTCTCTTGCGCCAGCGCCTCGCGCCGTGGCGGGCGTTTACGCAGCCGATCTACCAGCTTGAAGGACTGCGCGGCAGTCCGCTGCGCCAGCGCCGCCGCCTGCTGCTCAAAGGTCGCGGCGGGGCGACGGCGATGATGCAGTTCGCCTTTGCCAATGTCGAGACAGCGCTTTATGGCGGTCTCTTCCTCGGCCTCCTCGTCTTCGCGCCGGAGGGCCACCGCCAGAGCCTGTTTCGATGGTTTGCCGCTGACCAGGGCGGCATCGCCGACTTGATCCAGACTTTCCTTTATGCCGCCGTCGTCTGCTTCCTCGAACCCTTTTTTGTCGCCGCTGGCTTGACGATGTACCTCAATCGCCGCGTCGAACTCGAAGCCTGGGACATCGAACAGGAGTTCCGCCATGTCTTTTGACGGACTGCGCCAAGCCATGCTGACCCTGCTGCTGGCTTTGGTCTGTACCCAGACAGCCCTGGCCGAAGCCCCGCCCGCCAGCCGCCAGGAGGTGCGGCAGGCGGTCGAACAGTTGCGCGCCGATCCCTTGCTCGGCCACATGGAAACCACCAAGCGGCTGCACTTCAAAAAAAGCGAGCGCGAGCATGAGCCAAAGGTCAGCGAGCAGCCAAATTCGCATCCGGCCAGGGATTGGCTGGTCAGTTTTCTGAAATGGTTGAGCACTTCCGCGCGTGTTCTGATGTGGGTGCTTGGCGCTTTCCTCGCGGTTTTCGTGCTGGTCGGGCTGTGGCGCTGGCTGGGCGTGCGCAGCCCGGCCATCCGGCTCACTCCCGAGACGCCGCCGAGCCATGTGCAAAATCTCGACATCCGCCCGCAAAGCCTGCCCGAAGAAATCGGCGCGGCCGCCGCCGCGCTCTGGCAGCGGGGCGAGCAACGCGCCGCCCTGTCGCTCCTCTATCGCGGCGCGTTGTCGCGGCTGGCGCATGGGCACGCCCTGCCCATCCGCGCCGCCAGCACCGAGGGCGATTGCGTCAAGCTCGCCAACCGGCGGCTCGATACGCCGCGCGCCCGCTTTTTCGCCCGTCTGGTCGGTGTCTGGCAACAGGCGGTGTATGGGGGGCGGATGCCGGAAAACGAGCAGGCGTTAGCCCTCTGCCGCGAATTTGACGGGCAACTGGCCGCCGCCGCGCCGGAGGCCGCCCGGTGAGCGAACGCCTGCGGAGCGTTCTGCTCAATCTGCTGGCGCTCCTCGCGCTGGCCGCTGTCGGCCTGTGGCTCATGAACAACACCGAATGGGTGGAGGAACGAGAGTACCAGCCGCCCACCGGCGAAGCGCGGGGGAACCCCCTGTATGTCGCGCAACAACTCGCCCGCGCCTTGGGCGCAAAGGTCGAGCGCCACAACACGCTGGCGCCGATGCCGCCCGCCGGGGCGACGCTGGTGCTGGTTTCCTCCGAGCAGGAGGTGCGCGCGCTGTCAGGACGTGAGGCGCTTTTACGCCAATGGGTCGAGCAGGGCGGGCATCTGGTGGTTAACGCTTCCATGCTGGGGTGGGATAACTTGAGTGATTGGCTGCCGGTGCGCTGGGCCGAGCAAAAATCGGCAAGCGGCAGCAACAAGTGCCGCGTCGACAACACCGATGCCAGCGTCAGCCAGGACGACGCCGAGAACAACGCCAGCGACGGGAACGAAGGCGAAAGCGACAGCGGCGGCAATGACGAAAATGCCGATGCGGCTGGGGCCAGTAGCGACAGCAACGCAGACGACCGCTCATGCCGCCAGCTCAGTGAAACCGGCGCCGCCGCCGGGCCGGGCTTCCGGGTCTGTGATGGCTACCCTCTCGAAGCCAAACCCGGCGCAGTCAGCCTGTGGTCGGCAACCGGCCCGGATGGTGCGGAACTGTTGCGCGTCAAACTCGGCCAGGGGGATGTGACGGCGAGCAGCGTCGACATGGATAACGACGCCATTCTCAAAGCTGACAACGCCGAGGCTTTCGCCGCTGCGCTCCGCCTTGCCCCCGGCATGACGCTGTGGTTCATCGACGAGGCCGATCCCGAACCTCTGTTCGTCTGGCTCTGGCAGCGGGCCTGGATCGTCTTCGTCCTCGGATTTCTGGCGCTGGCGGCGGCGCTGTGGCGCGGCCTGCCGCGCTTTGGCCCACGGCAGGCGCTACCGGCGCTCGAACGGCGCTCGATGGCCGAACAGATCATCGGCGCCGCCCACTTTCTCGCCCAAAATGACCCGCAGGCGCTGCATCAGGCGGCCTTGCGCGTCTTCATGGAAGCCGCAGCGGAGCGTCTGCCGCGCAACTATTCAAGCCTCACGGAAAACGCCCGCGCCGCCCTCATCGCCCGCCTCACCGGCCAGACCATCGGCGAACTGGCCGATGCGCTGGGCGCTCACCAGCGCAGCCCGGCCCGGCTGGAAGTCGATTTACGCTGCCTCGAAACCGCCGCCCGCCGTTTGCGCGAGCGTCCCCTTCACCCCTAACCTGCCTATCCGCCATGTCAACACTCACCCCGGAAAACCTCGCCCGCGCAGCCGACCTGCTCACCCGCCTGCGCGCCGAACTCAGCAAAGCCGTCGTCGGCCAGAGCGAAGCCGTCGAGCAAATTCTGCTCGCCTTGGTCGCCAGCGGCCACGTTCTCATCGAAGGCGTGCCGGGCCTCGGCAAAACCCTGCTCGCCCGGGCGCTGGCGAAAACCATGCAATTGACCCACGCCCGCATTCAATTTACGCCCGACCTGATGCCCTCCGACATCACCGGCTACGCCGTGCTCGATCCCGCCGCCCGTGGCGAAAACGACGCCGCCAGCCTTGGCCAGTTGCGCCTGCGCCGTGGGCCGGTGTTTACGCATTTGCTGCTCGCCGACGAAATCAACCGCGCCCCGGCCAAAACGCAAAGCGCCCTGCTCGAAGTAATGCAGGAATATCAGGTCACGCTCGAAGGCGAGGCTCATCCGCTGCCCCGCCCCTTCATGGTGATGGCGACGCAAAACCCGGTCGACACCGAAGGCACCTATCCCTTGCCGGAAGCGCAGATCGACCGCTTTCTGCTCAAGATCGAAATCGGCTTTCCCTCGCTCGCCGACGAAACCGCCATCGTCCAGCGCGTCACCGGCCAGCAGATCGGCAACCAGTTGCCGCTCGACGACATCGCCGCCGTGCTCGACGAGCGTCAGGTACAGGTGTTGCAGAACATGGTCGCCTACGTTCGCGTCGACCCGCAGGTGGCCGACTACGCCGTGCGCCTGACGCGGATCACGCGCGAATGGCCGGGGCTGGCGATGGGCGCTGGCTCACGCGGGGCGCTCGCCCTCGTCCGGCTGGCCCGCGCCAGCGCCATCGCCGAAGGCCGCGACTTCGCCACGCCCGACGATGTGAAACAGCACGCCCTCCCCGTGCTGCGCCACCGCGTGCGCCTCTCCGCCGACGCCCAGCTCGATGGCCGCGAGGTCGATGCGCTGCTGCAAGCAGCCATCGACAGCGTCGAAGCGCCACGGCTGTGAACCTCGACAGCCAACGCAGCAGACCATGAAGCGCCCATCTGACAGCGCCGACACCCTTCTCTCCCCGCACGGGGCGGGAGGAGTCAATCATCTCGCCGCCAAGGCGCAACCTTCCCCCCTCTCCCCAACCCCTCTCCCGCCAGGGGAGAGGGGCTTTGGGCCGATCCCTGGTCGCAGCAGATCATGAAGCGCCCGCCCGACAGCGCCGCCCCCCTCCTCTCCCCGCATGGGGCGGGAGGAGCCAATCATCTCGCCGCCAACGCGCAACAAACTCCCCTCTCCCCTCGCGGGAGAGGGGCCGGGGGAGAGGGGGAAGCAAACCGCAACCACTCTGCCACCCCAACCCCGCCCAAAGAGAGCCGCTTTTGGCCAATCCCCAGCCGCCACAGCGTGCTCGCCTTGACCTTGCTGGCAACGGTCGCCGCCGTCGCCCTGCTGTTCGGCGCGCCGCTGGTCTGGGTCGCATGGCTGGCCGGTTTGTCGCTGGCGGCTGGCTTGTCGTGGCTGGCGGCTGACGGCTTCATCAGCCGCCGCGCCTGGCGGGCGGCGCCGTTGCAGGCGCGGCGGCTGTTGCCCCACGCCTTTTCGCTCGGCGTGCCGACGCGGGTGCGCATCGAGCTTGAAAATACCGGCGCGCACGCCTGCATTGCCGATCTGTTCGACGAGCTTGATCCTTCCTTCACCTTCGAGGGCTTGCCGCAGCGCATCGTCATGCCCGCCCGCAGCCGGCTTCAGGTCGATTACATCGTCACCGCCCAACAGCGCGGTCTGGCGCATTTTGGCCGGGTTCAGTTGCGCCGCCGTTCGCGGCTCGGCAGTTTTGAGCAGCGCCTGTCTTTGGGCGAGCCGTGCGAATTGCGCGTTTTTCCCAACTTCGCGGCGCTGGCGCGTTACGCCTGGCTGGCGGGTGACCGGCGGCTCGCCCAGATCGGCGTCAAGAGCTACGCCCGGCGCGGCGGCGGCACCGATTTCCGCCAGTTGGCCGAATACCAGACCGGCGACGCGGTGCGCTTCATCGACTGGAAAGCCACTTTGCGCCAAGGCAAACCCATCGTCCGCCAGTTTCAGGACGAGCGCGACCAGCGCGTGCTGTTTCTCCTCGACTGCGGTCGGCGGATGCGCGCCGATGAAGGCGGCAGCGCCGTCGGCGGGCGGCATTTCGACGATGCCCTGAACGCCCTCATGCTGCTCGCCTACGTCGCCTTGAAGAGCGGCGATGAAGTCGGCGTCATCACCTTTGGCAACCGCCCCGGCGAAACCCGGCGCATTGCCCCGCGCAAGGGCCAGGCAGCGCTCGGGAGCCTGATGAACGCGCTCTATGACCTGGAGCCGTGCGCCGCCCATTCCGATTACGCCGCTGCCGCGCGCGAACTGGCGCAAGCCCATCCACGGCGGGCGCTGGTCATCATGCTGACCAATTTCCGCGACGAAGACGAGGGCGAACTGCGCCCGGCCCTGCAACTCCTGCGCCGCCGCCATCTGACCCTGCTCGCCAGCCTGCGCGAGCGCGTCATCGGCACACTCGCCGCGCAACCGCTCGACGAGCCTGGGCGCGGCGTCGAAGTCGCCGCCGCCCACCTCTTTGAACAATCGCGCCGCGACGCCTTCGCCCGCGCCGTCGGCAACGACGCCCTGTCGATCGACGTCGAACCGGCGCAACTGGCGACGACACTGGTCAACCGCTACCATGCCGTCAAACGCGCCGGGCTGCTGTAGCGCGGCATGTCAATTTTTAACAGAGAAGCACGCAAATGACTGATCCAGACAATCCCAATCCCTTTGCCCCACCCAAAGCTGCCGTGGCTGACGTGATGCCCGACGGGGGCGAGGTTTTTCAGCCGGTGAGGATATTTTCCGCCAAGGGACGGATGGGGCGTTTGCGCTACCTCGCCTATCTGAACGCGGGCTATTTCATCACTTCCGTGACGATGCGGATTGCAATCATGCTCTTGGGCAAAGATTTGTTTATTGCCCAATCAATTTCAACGGTTATAGGGTTTTTAAGTTTGTTCGTGTACACCCCTTACCTGATCCTGGCTCTTCTTTGGGGTATTCAGCGCAGTCATGACATGAACTGGTCGGGCTGGATACTGCTGTTGCCCATCGCTCTGTCCGCCTTGATCTACGCGGTAGCTATCACGAGCGCCTCCCCCATGCTGATCTTCCTCATTCCCCTGATCAGCCTGATCTGGCTGTTGCGCAAAGGCACGCCAGGCCCCAACCGTTTCGGCCCACCGCCGCCACCCAACACGACAAGCGTCAAAGTTACCGCCGGGATCATCATTACGTTCTTTGTACTGTCAGTAGTAATAGCGATTTCGCTACCTGCTTATCAGCAGTACAAGGCGCGCAGCCAAGCCGCGCAGGGACAACGATAGGCCGCAACCATGCCGTCAAACGCGCCGGACTGCGATAGCGTCAAGATCAATTTTTTAACCACAGGGAGTAACACTCAAATGACCGACCTAGACAATCCCAATCCTTTTGCTCCACCCAAGGCCGCCGTGGCTGACGTTATTCCCGGCGAAGGCGAGTCCTTTCAGCCGGTCAGGATGTTTTCGGCCAAAGGGCGTATGGGTCGCTTGCGCTACTATGCCTATTTGATCGGGGGTTATTTCGTTTACATCATTGCCGCGTTTATCGTCGGATTTGTCTTTGGTTTTGCCGGATCGCCCGGCATTGTGGCGGTTGTGGTCTACGCCATGTTGATTCCTTATCTGGTGCTAACTATTCTCTGGACCATCCAGCGCAGCCATGACATGGACTGGTCGGGCTGGATGATGCTACTCGCCCTCATCCCCCTGGTCAGCCTGATCTGGCTGTTCCGCAGCGGCACGCCTGGCGCCAACCGTTTCGGTCCGCCACCGCCGCCGAACAGTACGGGCGTCAAAGTTCTGGCTGGAATCGGCATCGTTTTGTCAGTCGTCGTGATTTTGCTCGCCATTTTGATGCCTGCTATTTTCCTCGGCGCTTACAGTCGATAGCGCCAGCAGCCCATTCGCTCGGCGCTTGCCCTGTGCGAATGGGCTTTGCCCCTTCCCCAACCCCCGGTTTTTCGCTAGCATCGAAAACCCGGCTGCCCTCCAGCCATCCCCGAATACCCATCCCACGAGACAACCATGAGTGAACATATCCACTATGTGACTGACGATACTTTCGAGACCGATGTGCTGCAATCGAAGCAGCCCGTCCTCGTCGATTACTGGGCCGAATGGTGCGCCCCCTGCAAGATGATCAGCCCGCTCCTCGACCAGATCGCCGCCGAATACGCTGGCAAGCTCAAAGTCGCCAAGGTCAATATCGACGACAATCAGGCAATCCCCGCCCAGTTCGGCATTCGCGGCATTCCGACCCTGATGCTGTTCAAGGACGGCAATGTCGAAGCAACCCAGGTCGGCGCCCTTTCCAAGTCACAACTTGCGGCTTTTATTGACAGCAACCTTTAATCTCCGTAGTCTCCCGGCCTGACGGTGCGCAGCGCACCATCAGGCTGACGCCAGCGGCTCCGCCCGGCGTCATTTCACCTCCTCCCCCACGCACTGATTTTCGCCCTTTGATCGGGCTTACCTTCGCGTACTCTCCTCCGCGCCTCTTTTTCAGCGCCACTTACTCTCCATGCAACTTTCCGAACTGAAGACCCTGCACGTCAGCAAACTGCTCGACATGGCGACCGAATTCGCCATCGAAAACGCCAACCGTATGCGCAAGCAGGAGTTGATCTACGCCATCCTCAAGGCCAAGGCCAGAAACGGCGACACCATCTACGGCGACGGCACTCTCGAAGTGCTCGGCGACGGCTACGGTTTCCTCCGCTCGGCGGATACGTCTTATCTCGCCAACCCGGACGACATCTACGTTTCGCCCTCGCAAATCCGCCGCTTCAATCTGCGCACCGGCGACACCATCGAAGGCGAAATCCGCACGCCGAAAGACGGCGAACGCTATGTCGCCCTGACCAAGCTCGACACCATCAACGGTTTCCCGCCGGAAGCCAACAAAAACAAGATCATGTTCGAGAACCTGACGCCGCTGCATCCAACGCGCCATTTGCAGCTCGAACGCGACATCAAATCGGATGAAAACATCACCAGCCGGGTGATCGACATGATCGCCCCGATCGGCGCCGGTCAGCGCGGCCTCCTCGTTTCGCCGCCGAAATCCGGCAAGACGGTGATGTTGCAGAACGTCGCCCACGCCATCACCGCCAATCATCCGGAAGTCGTGCTGATCGTGCTGTTGATCGACGAGCGCCCGGAAGAAGTGACCGAAATGACGCGCACCGTCAAAGGCGAGGTCGTCGCTTCGACCTTTGACGAACCGGCCACCCGGCACGTCGCAGTGGCTGAAATGGTGATCGAAAAAGCCAAGCGCCTCGTCGAACACAAAAAGGACGTGGTCATCCTGCTCGATTCGATCACCCGTCTGGCGCGCGCCTACAACACCGTGCAACCGGCTTCCGGCAAGGTGCTGACCGGCGGCGTCGACGCCAACGCCCTGCAAAAGCCCAAACGCTTTTTCGGCGCCGCCCGCAATATCGAAGAAGGCGGCTCGCTGACCATCCTCGCCACGGCGCTGATCGACACCGGCAGCCGCATGGACGAAGTGATTTACGAAGAATTCAAGGGCACCGGCAATTCCGAAATCCACCTCGACCGGCGCATGGCCGAAAAGCGCATGTACCCGGCAATCAACGTCAACCGCTCCGGCACCCGCCGCGAAGAACTGTTGTTGAAGCCCGACGTGCTGCAAAAAATGTGGGTGCTGCGCAAACTCTGCTACCCGATGGACGACCTCGAAGCGATGGAATTCCTGCTCGACAAGGTCAAATCAACCAAGGGCAATGCCGAATTTTTTGATGCGATGCGCCGCGGTTAAGCTATTTCCAGCGCAAAAATCCATTGCATTCAAGCCATTGTTCAACGATAATCGCGGGCTTCCCAGATCGGCCACATCCGCCGTTCGCCCGTTCAAAGGAATCATCATGAAAGCCGACATCCATCCCGATTACGCCGACGTTCAGGTCACCTGCTCCTGCGGCAACACCTTCGCCACCCGTTCGACGATGAAAAAGCCCCTGCACATCGAAGTGTGCTCGCTCTGCCACCCGTTCTACACCGGCAAACAGAAGATCGTCGATACCGCTGGCCGCGTCGAGAAATTCAACCAGAAATTCGGCGCCATGCGCGGCAAAACCGCCGCCTGAGACAGTGAGTTGGCGCAACAAGAGGGCAGCCGGATGGCTGCCTTTTTTGTTGGCTAGCGCCATCAGCCATGACTGATCTCCTCGCCATGCTCCGTCGCGGCCTGCGCCTGCCCCCAAGTGGCTGGGTGCTGGCGGGTATCCTCGCCTTTTACGTGCTGGCCGGATTGTTTGGCCACGACCCGTGGAAGGGCGAAGACGCCATCCACATCGGCGTCGCCTGGCACATGCTGCACACGGGAGACTGGCTGACGCCCGAACTCGCCGGTCGCGCCTTTCATGAACCGCCGCTCTACTACTGGAGCGCCGCCATCAGCGGCCACCTCTTCGGCTGGCTGCTGCCCGCCCACGAGGCGATGCGGCTGGCCAGCGGCTTCTGGGTCATGCTCGCCCTAGTCGGCATCTACTACACGGGCCGCGAACTTTACGGCCAGGACAGCGCCGCCGCCAGTCCCTTGCTGCTCGCCGGTTGCCTCGGCCTCATTCTCCATGCCCACGACGCCCAGCCGATGCTGATTGCCCTCGCCGCCTACAGCGGGGCCATCGGCGCGCTCGCCGCCATCGGGCGACGGCCACGGCTGGCCGGGCTGTTTTATGGTTTGGCCGTGGCCGGGTGTTTTCTCGGCGCGGGTATTGCGCCGACCCTGCCGCTGCTGGCCATTCTGCCGCTGGCCTGGCAATTGGCCCCGGAACGGCAGAAGGCCGCGCTGGCGCTATTGATTGGCCTCGCCATCGCCGTCCTGCTCGTCATTCCCTGGCCGTTGACTTTGTTGTTGCAAGAACCGGCCCGCTTCCACGCCTGGCTGGCGATGGAACTGCGGCCCTTGCTGACGCCTTTTTCGTTCCCCGGCGGCGGCCGCTTTCTCGCCATGCTGCCCTCCTTCGCCTTCCCGGCGCTGCCGCTCGCGTTGTGGGCGTTGTGGCAGCGTCGCCAGCAACTCGCTGCCCCGGCGCAATCATTGCCGCTCGCCCTGCTGCTCCTGACGCTCCTGATGCTGGCGCTCGCCTATCGCCCGCGTGAAATTCCGGCCCTCTTGCTGCTGCCGCCGCTCGCCCTGCTGGCGACGCCAGGGGCGCTGCTGCTGCGGCGCGGCGCGGCCAATGCCTTCGACTGGTTTGCGATGGTCACTTTCAGCTTCTTTGCCGCCCTCGTCTGGCTGCTCTGGTCGGCGCTGATCTTTGGCTGGCCGGAGCATATCGCGCAGCGGGCGGCGGTTTTGCGCCCCGGCTTCATCAGCCATTTCGAGCCGCTCTCTTTCGTCATCGCGCTGGCGACGACGCTGTGCTGGATCTGGCTCATCAGCACCGCGCCGCGCTCGCCCTACCGCGGCCTGACGCACTGGACGCTCGGCTTTACCACCCTGTGGCTGCTGCTGACCGCGCTGGCGCTGCCGTGGTTCGATTACGACAAAAGCTACCGCCCGGTCGCCGTTGCCGTTGCCGCCGCCCTGCCGAAAAACGGCTGCCTCGCCGAGCGCGGCTTGAGCGATGGCCAACGCGCCTCACTTGCCTATTTCACGCAAATCGAGCCAGCCGCTCACGACAGCGCCGCTGGCAAAACCTGCGACTGGCTACTGCTGGTCGGCGACACCCCAACCAAACGCAAACCGCCCGCTGGCGACTGGCAGCCCGTTTGGGAGGGCTTTCGCCCCGGCGACAAGCGGGAAAAATTCGTGCTGCTCCGGCGCTAGAGCGGTTTTTGTTTAGTCATGCACAGCACAAACGTTTCCTGCTCCCTGCCGTGAGCACGAACTGATCGTCCCTCTCCCGCTTGCGGGAGAGGGAATGAGGGAGAGGGTGTCGGGAAAGGCAAAGACGCCTGGCCCGCCGCTTGCCCTCACCCCCGGCCCCTCTCCCGCAAGCGGGAGAGGGGAGAAAACGAGGCCACCGCGCCAACATGAGTGTGAACGTGTAAAACGAAACCGCTCTAAGACGGCGAGCGGACGGCAACCCGGCGTTTTCGGCCAGGCATCGGGCGAGCCTCAAGCCCGGAGAAAATGCTCGCGGTAATACTTCAATTCCTCGATGGATTCGTAAATATCGGCCAGCGCCGTGTGCCGCCCCTTTTTCTTGAACCCCCGGTAAATCTCCGGCTGCCAGCGTTTGCAGAGTTCTTTCAGGGTGCTGACATCGAGGTTGCGGTAGTGGAAAAAGGCTTCCAGTTCGGGCATGTAGCGGGCCATGAAGCGGCGATCCTGGCCGATGGAGTTGCCGCACATGGGCGAGTGGCCTTTGCCGGAGTATTTGCGCAAAAATTCGAGGGCGGC
>JAITWU010000135.1 GCA_031285115.1 Azonexus sp.
GGTCATTGAAAGCGTGCCGCCGATCAATAAATTCGAGGTGGCGATGGAAAACGGCGGCGAGGGCATCGTGACGCGCGATCTGGCGGCGCTGTTGCAATTTGCCGATACGCACGGCTTCAACGGCGCGAAACTCGTCGCCAGTCTGCGTGAGTACAACGACTACGCCAACAACGGCTGGGAGGTGATGCAGCCGCCGCGCACGGAATCCATGCTGCCGATGGTTGGCCCCGAGTATTACGCGCTGGTCGTTTACCCGGCCATCACGTTTACCTATGGCGGGTTGGAGATCGACCCCCAGGCGCGCGTGCTCAATCGCGCTGGCGTCGCCATTCCCGGCTTGCTGGCGGCGGGCAGCGACGCCGGGGGCGCATATGGCGTTGGTTATGCCGGTGGTCTGGCGCTGGCGATGACTTACGGCATGGTGGCGGCGGACACCGCCGGGTGGAAGTAACGACATAAAACGACATAAAACAATTAATTATTTGAATCAGGAGAAGACAAACAATGATTAGCACCTTGGAGCGCCGTTACATACTTTTCCTGCTATTTGCAGTATCGGTATTCAATTACATTGATCGCACGATCCTGTCCATTTTGCAGATACCGATCAAGGCTGAACTGCATTTGTCAGATGCCCAACTGGGCGCGTTGACGGGTTTGGCCTTCGCCATTTTTTACGCCGTTCTTGGCGTGCCGCTCGGACGGCTGGCCGACCATGTCCGGCGCAAGTATCTGATCGCTGGCGCGCTCACGGTCTGGAGCGGCATGACGGCCCTGACCGGGCTGGCCAACAGCTTTGCCAGCCTGATCGGTTATCGCATCGGGGTCGCCGCGGGCGAGGCGGGCAGCATCCCGGCCTCGCATTCGATGATTTCCGACCTCTACCCACCCAATGCCCGGGCGACCGCCATCTCGATCTTTGGCCTTTCGTTGCCGATGGGCATGGTTATCGGCTATCTGTCCGCAGGCTGGCTCGCCACCTCGTTTGGCTGGCGTGAGTCGTTTGCCGTGGTGGGTATTGCCGGACTGCTGCTTGTCCCCATTCTCCTGTTGACAATGAAAGAGCCAACGCGGGGACGTTTCGATCCACCCTCGGCAGTCGGGGAGAAACCGCCCGCGTTCAAAGAGGCGCTGGGTATTCTCTGGAGTAAAAAGGCGTTTCGTTATCTGGTCCTCGCTGGTTCCTTTCATGCCTATGCGTGGTACACGGTCAATGCCTGGAACGCGCCGTTCTATACCCGGGTGCATGGCCTGTCGCTGCCGGAGGCATCGAATTACCTGGCCCTGATCAATGGCGTGGGCAGCGCGCTGGGCATGTTCGTCGGCGCCTGGCTGGCCGATCATTTTGGCAAAAAAGACCCGCGCGGACGGGCGCGCGTCGTTGCGATCGCCTTGTTCATCATGGTGCCGATCGGGCTGGCGCAATACCTGGTTGGCTCGACCATCGCCTCGCAGATTCTCGGCGGGCTGACCCAGGTGATGATGCTGGTGTATTACGGCCCGATCGTCGCCCTCTGCCATTCGTTGATGCCGCCCAAGATGCGCGGCCTGACTTCGGCGGTGCTCGCGCTCATCCTCAGTTTGTTTGGCCTCGGATTGGGGCCGTGGGTAACGGGCATCCTCAGCGATACCTTCACCGCGAGCCTCGGCGCGAACAGTAATGCGCTGGGTTTCGCCATCTGTATTTCGATTCTGGCTTCTTTTGTCTCGGCCATATTTTTCTGGCGGGCCTCGAACCTGATGCCGCTGGAAATGCTGCGTGATGAAACCGAGCCGGTGGCTATTCGATAAAACGGTGTCTATATGTCAATAGGGACTTTGCTCCCGCAATAAGGAAAACGAAGCATGGGAAAACTGGCAGGAAAAGTCGCGTTGATTACCGGCGCGGCAGGTGGCATGGGCGCTGAAATGGCGCGTGTCTTTACCCGCGAAGGCGCGGCGGTGCTGGCGGGCGATATTGCCGACGAAGCAGGCAAGCGGCTGGAGAGCGAAATTCTCGCCGCAGGCGGGCGCATCGCATATTGTCGGCTCGATGTCTCATGCGAAAGCGATTGGCTCAATGCGGTGCAGGAAGCTGTCCGCCATTTCGGGCGGCTCGATATTCTGGTCAATAACGCGGCCATCGTGCCGCGCAATGTGTCCATCGAGGAGCGCACGGTCGAGGAATGGGATGCCGTCATGGCCGTCAATGCGCGCGGCGTTTTTCTCGGGACCAAGGCGGTCATTCCTGAAATGCGGAAAGCGGGCGGCGGCTCCATCGTCAATCTGTCGTCAATCGCGGCCATCGGTCAATCGCAGATCATGGAAGCGACCTATGCGGCAAGCAAGGGCGCGGTGCGGATATTCACCAAGACGACCGCGGCGCAACTGGCCAAGGATGGCATCCGCTGCAACTCGGTGCATCCCGGCCCCATCGACACACCGGGCATGTTCCGCTCTACGTACTCCAATCCTGAGCTGCTTGCCCGCCGCCTGTCGCGTATTCCGCTGGGCCGGTTTGGACGCATGGAGGAAGTCGTGGCGGGCGTGCTGTATCTCGCCTCCGATGACGCCTCGTACACGAGCGGCACCGAACTCATCATTGATGGCGGCGCTTTGACGCAGTAAGGAGATGAAGATGGCAGAAAACAGCGGCGCCCGCAGCGCCTACCCCCGGCTCTTTGAAGGCTTCAAACTGGGGCGCGTCGAATTGCCCAACCGCCTGGTGGTGTTGCCGCATGGCACCAGCATGGTGCGCGATGGCGGCGTCACCGACGAGGATATTGCGTATTACGAAGAACGCGCCAAATCCGGCCCGGCCATCATCATCACCGGCGCGGCGGTGGTGCATCCGACCTCGGCCATCCGTTCGCGCAAGCTGGTTGAACCCTATAACGAGGCTGTTCTCGCCGGGCTGCAAAAGCGCGTCGATGTCATTCACCGCTACGGCGTCAAGGTGGTCGGTCAGATATTGCATCTCGGGCGCGAGATGATCGGCGGTGAATTCGAGACCGCGCCGCTCGCCCCTTCAGCCATTCGCTCGCCGCGCGACCCGTTTCCCCCGCATGTGCTCGATCAGGCGCAGATCGCTGCCATCGTCGAAGCCTTTGGCGTATCGGCGGCCAATCTGAAGCGCACGGGGCATGATGGCGTCGAGATTCACGGCGCTCACGGCTATCTCGTCGGGCAGTTTCTTTCGCCCGCCACCAATCATCGTGATGACTGCTACGGCGGCACGCCGGAGCGACGCCTGCGATTTCTGCGGGAAGTCATCGAATCCATCCGCAAGCACTGCGGGGAGGATTTCATGCTCGGCCTGCGACTGAGTTCGGAAGAGGAAGTGGCGGATGGGCTGGAAATACCCGACACCGTACAAATCAGCAAGGCGATTGCCGCCGATGGTCTCGTCGATTACCTGAGCATCACCATCGGTACGCGCGGGCTGTACGTCAAAGACGTTACGGCCCCCGAAGCGACGGCGGCGCGCGCCGCCGGCATCATCCGCAAAGCCTGTGGAATGCCGATCATCGTCGGCCAGAGAATCACTTCGCCCGCGCTTGCCGAAAAAATCCTCGCCGAAGGGCAGGCTGACCTGATCGGCATGGCGCGGGCATTTATCGCCGAACCCGACTGGGTCGCCAAAGCCGCTAACGGCCAGGCCGAACGCATCAGGCCGTGCGTCGGGCTGAACCAGGATTGCCGGGCGTTTGCGCCGCACCTGCACTGCGCCGCCAATCCACGGGCAGGCCGGGAACTGGCGCCGGAATTTGTTATTCGCCCTGCCCTCAAGCCGCGCCGGATTGCCGTCATCGGCGGCGGCCCAGGCGGCCTTGAGACAGCCCGCGCGGCAGCCGAGCGCGGCCATGCCGTGACGCTCTTTGAAGCCAGCGACGGGCTGGGCGGGCAATTCCTTTACGCCGCCTCGCTGCCGCACAGAAGCGACTTGCGGCGCTTGATCGACTATCTGCAAAGCGAAGTGCGCCGCTTGCCGATAGCGGTTGAATTGAATACGCGCATCAATAGCGCAGCCGATCTGCCTTCCGCCTTCGACGTGGCGGTGGTTGCCACGGGCGCCTGCGCCAACCCGTTGAGCGAAGAGTGGACGGCGGCTCACGTCAAAACCTGGTTTGACATCGTGGAAAACGGCGCGCCGCCGCCGAGCGGAACCGGGCGGGCCATTGTGGTTGATGACGGCAGCGCCTTCTGGTGGACCTATGGCATGGCCGAGGCGCTCATGAGCACCGGGTGGCGCGTGCTGGTCGCCACCCCGTCGGCGGCAGTGGCGAGCGCCATCCCCACGGAAAGTATCGGCCCGTTGCTGGCGCGGCTGGGCAGCGGCGGTACTGAATATCGGGTGCTGCATGTGCTGGAGCGCATCACGAATGAGGGCGTCGCGCTGATGAACGCGGGGAGCGGAGAAGTCAGCGAGCTGCCTTGCGATCTGGTCGTCGTCCAGACAGGCCGTTCGTCGCGCACAGGGTTGGTCGAGGCGTTACGGGCGACAGTGCCGGAAGTACATGCCATTGGCGATTGCGTAACGCCCCGCCGGGTGTCACATGCGCTGCTGGAAGGGCAACGGCTTGGCCTGCAATTGTAATTGCAAGGGGCGAGAGGGGGATCAAACCCGTCAGCCCCGCTGTTTTTGACGTAACACATAACGCATTGAATGGAGAAACACATGAAAAATTTTAACGGTCGGGTTGCTGTGGTCACTGGCGGCGGCAGCGGCATTGGCGAGGCATTGTCATGGCGGCTTGCCCGCGAAGGGGTCAAGATCGTGGTGACCGACATCGACCTTTCCGCTGCCAGCCGTGTCGCTGAGGCGCTGACGAAAGCGGGGCATCATGCCCTGGCGGTGCGCACCGACGTTGCCAAAGGCGAGGAAGTCGAAGCACTGGCGAAAACCGCCTATGACGCCTTCGGCAAGGTCGACATCCTCTGCAACAACGCCGGTATCGTGCCCTCGGGCCGCAATCGGCCAGTCTGGGAATATCCGCTGGAAGACTGGAAATGGGCCTTCGACGTCAACATGATGGGTGTGGTCTATGGACTGCGCAGCTTTGTGCCTCGGATGCTGGCGCAAGGCGGCGACGCCCACATCATGACGACCGCCTCCGTGGCTGGCCTCATGAGCGGTTCCGGTTCCGCCGTGTACAGCGCGGCCAAACACGCCGCCGTGCGCATTACCGAGGCGCTCTACGCTTCCTTGCAAGAAATGTCGGCCCCGATTGGCGTCACGCTGCTGTGCCCCGGCCTCGTCAATACGCGCATCTACCAGTCGGAGCGCAACCGGCCACAGGAATTGCTGCCCGCAGGCGGCGCGGCGGAAGAAACAGCGGAACTCAAGGCCATTGCCGACAAGATGTATGGCGGCGCGATAGCGCCCGAGGACGTCGCGGAGATGGTTTTTGCCGCCATTCGCGATAACCAGCTTTACGTGCTGACCACCCATAGCTTCGATGAAGCCATCGAATCGAGAATGCGCGCGATCCTGACGCGAACCAACCCGAGTTTTGCCGGTTTGCTCGATTTGACCAAGCGCGACATCCGGCAGGGGGAACTCAAAGCATCATGAATCGTCTCGCCGAGAAAACCGCCCTCGTCACCGGGGCCGCATCCGGCATCGGCCTTGCCGTCGCCCGGTATTTTGCCGAGGAGGGCGCGCAGGTGATCCTCGCCGACCGCAACGAACCACTGCTGGCCGAGGCATTGGTTGCGGTCAGGCAGATCACGCCGGGCCACAGCGCCATCTGCTTTGATGTCACGGACGAAAGCGGCTGGCGCGACGCCATCACACAGATCGAAGCCGCCTTCGGCGGTCTGGATATTCTCGTCAACAATGCTGGTTTCGGGCGCTTTCTCCCGATTGTCGACATGACGCTCGACGAGTGGCGATCGACGCTGGCGGTCAATCTCGACAGCGTGTTTCTCGGCACCAAGGCGGCGTTGCCGCTGCTGGTCAAATCGGGACGCGGCTCGATTGTCAACATGTCGTCCATTCGCGGCCTGGTGGCGGGGCCGAACGCCGCCGCCTACTGCGCGGCAAAAGCCGGGGTGCGGCTGTTCACCAAGGCGGTCGCGCTGGAGTGCGCCGAGGCCAAAAACGGCGTTCGCGTCAACTCCGTGCACCCGGGGCACGTCGAAACGCCGCTGACGGCCCCCGCCTACGCCAAGCCGGAACTCGCCCGCGAATTTCTCAACCACACGCCGCTGGGCCGTTTTGCGCAACCCCGGGAAGTCGCCGCCGCCATTCTCTTTCTCGCCAGCGACGAGGCCAGCTACATGACGGGGGCGGAAGTCACCATTGATGGCGGGATTACCGCGCAATGACGCCGCAGCCCAGCGGAAATGCCATTGGCAAAGGCGCCAGGCGGGAATGGATTTCATACCCGCTCCGACAGGGTAGGTCAGGCAATCAGGGCAATCGCATGAATGCTTTTGGCATTTGCTCAATGACAACAATCGTTTCCGGCTGCCGCCAAAAGCCCCTCCCCGGGGTTCGCCCTGCATGGCGAACCCGCTCCGGCGGCGAGAAAGCAGTGCTTTCTCGAAACCCCGCCG
>JAITWU010000152.1 GCA_031285115.1 Azonexus sp.
GACACCGAGTATGGCGGCACCCAGGTGCTCAAACTCTCGGCGGTGCCTTTCGTAAAAGTCGGGATGCCCGATTTGCCGCCGAGCGCCGCCGCCGCTACTTCGGAAACCATCCAGCGCACTTTGTACGGCGGCATGTTGATGCCGCTCGCCGTGCTCGCCGGGCTGACTTTCGTCGCCCGCCGCAATGTCGCGCCCGACGATGATGCGCCAAAAGGAGGGCAGTGACATGAGCCAGCAACAACACGCCCGGCCAGCGCCGGTTGGCGGCAGTCTGTTCAATGCCGCGACCTTTGTTTGCGGCGTCCTCATTGCCGTGATGGTGGCGGTTCTGTTTACCCGCTTTCTGTTTGGCCTGGGGGCGGTCACCCATATCAACGATGGTTACCCGTGGGGTATCTGGGTGGTGGTCGATGTCATCATCGGCTCGGCCTTTGCCTGTGGCGGGCTTTCCGTCGCCATGCTGGTCTATATCTTCAACAAGGGGCAATACCATCCGCTGGTTCGCCCGGCGCTCTTGGCCAGCCTGTTCGGCTACACGCTGGCTGGCGTCGGCGTCATCTTCGATCTGGGCCGCTGGTGGAATTTCTGGCACATCCTCTGGCCGGGCTATTCCAATCCCCATTCGGTCATGCTTGAAGTGGCGGTGTGCATTACTGCCTACATCATTGTCATGTGGCTGGAATTCTCGCCGGTGTTTTTTGAAAAATGGGGGCTGCGCGACGCCAAACGCAAGCTCAACAAAGTGCTGTTTTTCCTCATCGCGCTTGGCACCTTGCTGCCGATGATGCACCAGTCCTCGCTCGGCACGCTGCTGGTGGTCATGGGGACGCAAATCCATCCGCTATGGCAGACGCCGGTGGTGCCGCTGCTCTATCTGTTGAGCGCCATCACCATCGGCTATGGCATCGTGCTGTTCGAGAGCTGCGTCGCCGCTTCGGCCTACCGCCGCGCAATCGAAGTGCATTTGCTGGAGCCGCTGGCGCGCGTCATGCTGGGCGTTCTAGCCTTGTTCCTGATTGTCCGCTTTGGCGATCTGGCGGCGCGCGGTGCGTTGAATCTGGCTTTTGCGCCGACGCGGGAGGCTTTTGTCTTCTGGATCGAGACGCTGTGCAGCGCCGCGCCCTTCTTGCTGATCGGCGCAAAGGCGGCGCGGCGCAATCCGGCGCGGCTGTTCCTTGCTGGCGTCGCCATCATGCTCGGCGGCGTCTTTTTGCGCCTCAACGGCTTTCTCATCGGCTACGACACCGGGCCGGGCTGGAACTACTTCCCGTCCGTCGGCGAACTGCTCGTCACCATCGGCATGTTCGCCACCGAAGTGCTTGGCTACATCATCATCACCCGCCGCTTCCCCGTGCTGCCGCGCGCCGAAGCCGCCCACTGATATTCAGGGATAGAGGAGAACAACATGTCAAAACGCATCACTGTCGATCCAATCACCCGCATCGAAGGCCATTTGCGCGTCGATGTCGAAATCGAGGGCGGCCACGTCAAAAAAGCCTGGTCGTCCGGCCAGATGTGGCGCGGCGTCGAAAATATCCTGATTGGCCGCGACCCGCGCGACGCCTGGGCGATCACCCAGCGCATCTGCGGCGTGTGCACCACGGTTCATGCCCTCGTTTCCGTGCGCACGGTCGAAAACGCGCTGCAACTGGAAATCCCGGTCAATGCCCAGTACATCCGCAACATGATCCTGCTGGCGCACACCATCCACGACCATATCGTGCATTTTTACCACCTCTCGGCGCTCGACTGGGTGGATGTGGTGTCAGCCCTCAAAGCCGATCCGGACAAGGCTGCGGCGCTGGCGCAAAGCCTGTCGAGCTGGGGCGGCAACAGCAAGACCGAATTCCGCAAGGTGCAGGAGAAGCTCAAAGGCTTCGTCGGCACCGGCCAGCTCGGCATTTTCACCAACGGCTACTGGGGGCATCCGGCAATGAAGCTGTCGCCGGAAGTGAACCTGCTGGCGGCGGTGCATTACTTGCAGGCGCTGGAAGTGCAGCGTTACGCCAACAAAATCGTCGCCATTCTCGGTTCCAAGACGCCGCATATCCAGAATGTCGCCGTCGGCGGCGTCGCCAACGCGCTCAATGTCAACGCCCAGTCGGTGCTGACCATGGAGCGCCTGCTCGCTGTCCGTGAGTGGATGCTCAAACTTCAGGATTTCGTCCAGAACGTCTATCTCGTCGACGTCGCCGCCATCGGCGCTTTCTATGCCGACTGGACCCGTTACGGGCGCGGCATCGTCGATTACCTCTCGGTGCCGGAATATCCGCTCGACGGCAAAGGCGCCCAGTTTGCGCAACCCGGCGGTCACATCGCCGATGGCAAGCTGGACAGCTTCCACGCCATCAAGAGCTATGGCGACCCCTATTTCACCGATGGCGTCAGCGAGGCGGTCAAGCACTCCTGGTACGACTACAAGGGCGGCAACGATATTTCCCTGCACCCGTTCAAAGGCGAAACCAAGCCCAATTACACCGATTTTCAGGACGACGGCAAATACAGTTGGCTCAAATCGCCGACTTTTTACGGCAAACCCATGCAGGTCGGCCCGCTGGCCCGCGTGCTCGGCATGTTGGCTGGCGGTCACGAAGGGGCCACGAAATACGCGACGCACACCCTCGATCTCGTTTCCTCGCTCGCCGGGGCCAAGGTCGGGGTCGAAGCCATGCACTCGACCATTGGCCGCCACGCGGCGCGGGCCATTGATTGCAACGTGCATGTCGACGAATTGCTGCGCCAGTGGGAACTGCTCATCACCAATATGGGCAAGGGCGATTTCGCCACCTTCAATCCGCCGGAATTCCCCAAAGGCGAGCAGCGCGGCGTCGGTTTTCTCGAAGCGCCGCGCGGCACGCTGTCGCATTGGGTGGTCATCGACTCGGGCAAAATCGCCAATTATCAATGCGTCGTGCCAACCACCTGGAACGCCGCCCCGCGCAACGAAAAAGACCAGCCCGGCGCTTACGAGGCCTGTCTCGTCGGCAACCCGGTGGCCGATCCCGAACAGCCGCTGGAAGTGCTGCGCACCGTGCACTCCTTCGACCCTTGCCTCGCCTGCGCCGTGCATGTGGTCGATGAGGAAAAGCGTCCGGTGGTGACGGTCAGGGCGGCTTGAGCGGGTGGAATCTGGCAGAATCCGATTGACCGGGGCGGGCCATTCCGCCCCGGTTTTGTTTCAGGCGAACGGACAATGACCAAAAATGTAGTGCTCGGCGTCGGCAATATTCTGCTTTCTGACGAAGGCGTCGGCGTGCGTGTGGTTGAGGCGCTGGCGAGCGACCATTGGCCCGATAACGTCGAGCTGATCGACGGCGGCACCTGCGGCATGGAGTTGCTCGAACAACTCGAAGATCTCGATCTCCTCATCATTGTCGACTGCGTGCGCGGCGGTCGTCCGCCCGGTACGCCGGTGGTGTTGCGCGGCGCTGCCGTGCCGGTATTTTTCCGCACCAAACTGTCGCCGCATCAGGTCAGCCTCTCCGACGTGCTGGCGACGCTCGAATTGACCGGCAAAGCGCCGCGACACACCGTCATCATCGGCATCGAACCAGCGTCGCTGGCGCTCGGCATGGAACTGACGCCGACTGTCGCCGCCCGGCTGCCGGAACTGCTGGCGCTGACGCGCGGCGAGCTTGCAACACACGGCCTCCTTGCCGGAAGAAGCGCCTGATGTGCTTGTCGATTCCGATGCAGGTGGACGCTTGGGAAGGCGATGGCGACTTCGCCTGGCTCGTTCGTGGCGAGCGGCGCGAGCGCGTCAACATGATGCTGATCGGCGCCCAGCCCGTGGGAACCTGGGTGCTGACCTCACTCGGCTTTGCCCGCGAAGTGGTCGAGCCGGAACAACTGGCCCTGATCGAGGAGGCCCTCTCGGCGCTCGCCGCCTCGCTCGATGGCGACTACGACAGCGCCGCCTGGTTCCGCGATCTGGAAGCGCAACGGTGACGATCCGCCAACCCGCCGCCGCGCCGCCGCCGGTGCGCATGGCTGCTGTCCACGCCGAAGATCCATCCGTATTGCTGACCACGCATTACCGTGAGCTTTGGCAGACGCAAATGCGCGGCCTGCCTTTCGTCAACCCGGCCCTGCAGGTCGAAGCCCCCGGTTTCGTCCGCCATGCTGGCGACTGGCTCGGCGTTGTCGTGACGCCGTGGTTTCTCAATCTTTTCTTGCTCAATGGCGGCGGCAGCCTGTGGGGCGACATCCCCGCCGGTCAGCGGCGCTATATCGAACTGCCCTGCGGCGCATTGCAATTCATTGCCGACGACGATCCGGTCATCGGTCTTTATCAATATTGCCCGCTGATTGCGCCGGTCACCGCCATTGCCAGCATGAACGAGGCGCGGCAAGCGGC
>JAITWU010000216.1 GCA_031285115.1 Azonexus sp.
TTGCCTGTAGCGAGCTATACTGAACACAGGAAGCAGTTGATGCGCATGGAATTGCTCGCCATCTGGGTGGATCAAAATGCGTTGGCGTTGGGTTGCAGGGCTGTGGATGGTACTGGCGACGGTGATGGCGTCAGCCGCAGGTTTGCGCATTTTGACGCTCGACAGCGATGGGGGAACAATCAACCGCGATAGCGGCGATCACCCAACCGGCTTTACCATCGAAATTGCCAGGGCGTTGTGCGACGAAATGCAGGTCAGTTGCATCTTTCTGCCGACCCGGCTGGATCGGGTGGTCGACCAGTTGGTGGCTGGCGAAGCTGACATGGCGGCGGTGGCTATGCTTGAGACGCCGGAGCGGCGGGGCAAGATACTGTTTACCAAGCCCTATTTACGTTCGGTATCGGCGTGGCTTGCCCAGCCCGGTCAGCAACCCGGCAAACCTGACACGCGCGTGGCGGTGGTCCGCGCCTCGGTGCAGGAGCGTTACGCCCGCATTCGTGGCTGGGAAACTGTGCCGGTGTCGACCAGCGAAGAACTGATCGTCCCCCTGCGCAGCGGCGAAGCCCAGGCGGCCCTGGTGCCGATGTTGTGGGGATTGGCGCTCATGAAAAACAGCCAGTTTCGCCAATTGAAACTGGAAAGCACCGTGATGGACGAGCCGGAATTGAGTGGCGGCGCGAGTTTTGCCATTTCGCCACGGCGTTCCGATTTGAAGCCGCTGCTCGACGATGCGCTCGACCGCATCATGCGTAACGGTGTCTATGATCGGGTCAACTCCCGGTTTTTGCCGCTGCGGGTGAATTGATGCGCCGGTTGTCTGCCGCCCTTTGTCTCACCGCCATTCTGGCGCTGCCGCCGTCATGGGTTCTGGCGCTGTCGTCAGCGCCGCTCAAGGTGGTGCGGGTGGCGCTGGTCAAACCCGGCGCGCGGATAAATGAAGCCCATGACGATCTGCGCGCCTTCAACGAGGATATGGTGCGCGAGATTTGCCAGCGCATGACCGTCCGTTGCCGGACGCGCAATGTGCGCTTCGGCAACATCCTGCCCGGCGTCGTCGCGGGTCATTTCGACCTCGGTTTCGGCAACTTCCTGCGCACGCCGGAACGCGAGCGTCAGGTCGATTTCAGCAGCGCCCTCTGGCATTCTTCGTCGCGTCTGGTAGGCCGCAGCGAGCAGGCGGCGGACAGCGACCTCTATACCTTGCGCGAAGCGCGTCTCGTCGCTGTCGCCGGTTCGCAACAACTGGCCTGTTTGCAGCGCCTTACCGGCGAGCGCGGGCTGGTGGTGATCAGCGCTCCGACGATGGCCGACGCCTTCGCTCTGGTGCGTGACGGCAAGGCCGATTTCGCGCTGCTGCCGGTGCTGGGCGCCTACATCCTGCTGGTCGGCGAACCGGGCGGGAGCTATCGCTTTTTCGGTGAGACGCTGGTTGCTGACGGACTCGGTGGCAGCGTCCATGTCATCATGAGCAAACGGCGGCCCAAACTGCGTCAGGCAGTGGGTAAAGCCATTGTCGGTATGCGTCGCGATGGCAGTTATGAACGCCTGGTGCGCCAGCACTTCCCTTTTAGCGTGGATTGAGCCATGCCGACCATTCAATTGCGCTTCAAGGGATTTCGCGCCGGGTCGACTTTTGCCGTACTCGCGCTCATCTTCGTGTTCAGCTTCGGGCTGATGATCGGGCTGATCTGGCCCGATCAGCAGCGCGTCATCGACACCGCCAACCGACTGCAAGACAAGACGGTGCCGGAAATCATCCGCTACCAGCGTCTGGCCCGCAATCTCGACCAACTGCGCCAGGAGGGCGAGCGGGTCTTCTCCGGCGAATCATCGGAGGAGCGGCAGCAGTCAATGTTCATCGTCACTCTGGTAGCCAGCCATCCCAGTGTGCTGGAACATCCGGAGGCAGCCAAACGGGCGCGTGAGGTCGAACGGTTTCTCGATGGCGTCGCCCGCGAGTCAGCCAGCAATCCGACTATTTTCGCCAACCGCATTGATGAGTGGCGGCGTCTGTCCTCCAATCTCGGCACGCTCGTCGAAGATGTTTCGATCCAGGGCGTCAACCTGACCAGCAACGATTTGAACGACATTGCCACCGCCATCCAACTGGCGCGCTTCAAATTCAATCTGGCGATGATCGTGGTCGGCGTCTATCTGGTGCTCTTTCTGCTGTTGTTGCGCCTGCATCTGATCAAGCCGCTCCAGCATATTGATCAGGCGCTGACCAACCTCGGCCTCGACCAGCCGGCGCCGGATTTCAAATCGGCGACGATGAGCGAAATTCGTTCGGTCCAGGAGGCGATCGGTAAATTACACGGCTCGCTGGTCGAGAACGAAGCGGCGCGTCAGACGCTGGAAGCCCTGGCTAACCGCGACAGCCTGACCGGCCTCTACAACCGCCGTCATTTCATGGCTGCCGCCGAAGCCGAACTCCACCGCTCGCAGCGTTACTGTCGGCCAGTCACCGTCGGCATGGCCGACCTCGACCTCTTCAAAAATCTCAACGACACCTACGGACATGCCGCTGGCGATACGGTATTGCGCGTTTTTGCCACCCTGCTGCGGGAAACGCTGCGGCAATCCGATCTGGTCTGCCGCTACGGCGGCGAAGAGTTTGCCTTCTTCTTCCCCGAAATCACCGTGACCGAGGCCGCCGTGCTTGCCGAACGCTGTCGCGCCGCCTGCGCTAATAACGATATTGCCCTGCCCGATGGCCGCAGTGTTCGCATCACCTTCAGCATGGGCCTTGCCGACGCCAGCGAAAGCACGCTGGAATCAGCTCTCAACCGGGCCGACAAGGCGCTCTACGAAGCCAAGCGCCAGGGCCGCAACCGGGTCGCCGTCAGCGGCAAGCCGCCAGCGGCGAGCGTCCCGGAGCAGACGGTCGAAGACTACAACCTGTAGCTGGCCCTAGGCGGCTGGCGGCCACAGCACACAAGCCCAAACGGCGGCGGCGTTGATGAGGCTGAACAGCACGGCGGCGCTGCCCATGTCTTTGGCGCGTTTGGCGAGTTCGTGTTTTTCCGGCGAGGCTTTGTCGACGATGGCTTCGATGGCCGAGTTGAGAATTTCGACGATGAGGATGAGCAGGATGCTGCCGATCAGCAGCGCCCGTTCGATGCCGGTTTTGCTGAGATAAAGCGCGAGCGGGATGGCGACGAGGGCGAGCAGGATTTCTTCGCGGAAAGCCGCTTCGTTTTTCCAGGCGGCGATGAGGCCGTCGCGCGAGTAGCCGAGCGCATTCCACAAGCGGCGCAGACCCTTTTTGCCTTTGAGCTGGGCGGGATCGTTCATGGTTTTACCTTTTTCAGCAACGGCTGCAAAAACCGCCCGGTGTGGCTGCCCTGGCATTCCGCGATCTGCTCCGGCGGGCCAGCGTCGAGGATACGACCGCCGCCGCCGCCGCCTTCGGGGCCGAGGTCGACGATCCAGTCGGCGGTTTTGATGACGTCGAGATTGTGTTCGATGACGACGATGGTGTTGCCGTGTTCGGCGAGGCGTTGCAGCACGGCCAGCAGCATTTCGATGTCCTGGAAATGCAGGCCGGTCGTTGGCTCGTCCAGAATATACAAAGTCCGCCCCGTGTCGCGCTTGGAAAGTTCAAGCGCCAGTTTGACGCGCTGCGCTTCGCCGCCGGAGAGGGTGGTCGCGCTCTGGCCGAGGGTGATGTAGCTTAAACCCACATCGACCAGGGTTTGCAATTTGCGCGCGACGACCGGCACCGGGTCGAAAAATTCGCGCGCCTGTTCGACCGTCATGCCGAGCACGTCGTGGATGGTTTTACCTTTGTAGTGCACTTCCAGCGTTTCGCGGTTGTAGCGTTTGCCGTGGCAGACATCGCAAGGCACGTAGATGTCGGGCAGAAAGTGCATTTCGACCTTGATCATGCCGTCGCCCTGACAGGCTTCGCAGCGCCCGCCCTTGACGTTGAAGGAAAACCGCCCCGGCCCGTAGCCGCGCGTCCGCGATTCCGGCGTTTGCGCAAAGAGTTCGCGGATCGGCGTCAAGAGGCCGGTGTAGGTGGCCGGGTTGGAGCGCGGCGTGCGGCCGATCGGCGCTTGATCGACGCTGATGACTTTGTCGAACAGATCAAGCCCGATGATCTCTTTGTATGGCGCGGGTTCCGCCGTCGAGCCGTAGAGATGGCGGGCGGCGGCGGCGTAGAGCGTGTCGTTGATGAGGGTCGATTTGCCGGAGCCGGAAACGCCGGTGACGCAGGTGAATAGCCCGGCGGGAATGGTCAGCGTAACATCGCGCAGATTGTTGCCAGCCGCGCCGATTACTTGCAGCCATTTGTCCTTTGGCGGCGCGCGCCGTCTGGCCGGGGTGGCGATGGCCCGCCGCCCGGCGAGGTAGTCGCCGGTGAGCGAGGCCGGGTTGGCGGCGATTTCCGCCGGGCTGCCGTGGGCGACGATGTCGCCGCCGTGGATGCCCGCGCCGGGGCCAATGTCGACGACGTAATCGGCGGTGCGGATGGCGTCCTCGTCATGTTCGACGACGAGCACGGTATTGCCCATGTCGCGCAGGTTTTTGAGCGTCGTCAGCAGCCGGTCGTTGTCGCGCTGGTGCAGGCCGATGGAAGGCTCGTCGAGGACATACATGACGCCGGTGAGGCCGGAGCCGATCTGCGAGGCCAGCCGGATGCGCTGCGCCTCGCCGCCGGAAAGCGTCTCCGCCGAGCGTTCGAGGCACAGGTAATCGAGGCCGACATTGATGAGAAAAGTGAGCCGCGCCGTGATTTCCTTGAGAATCTTGTCCGCCACCTGCGCCTTGTGGCCGGTGAGTTGCAGGCAGTTGAAGTAATTGCGGGCGTCCCCCAGCGGCAGGCGGTTGATTTCATACAGGGTGCGCTCGCCGACGCGCACATGCCGCGCCTCGACGCGCAAGCGCGTGCCATCGCAGTGCGGGCAAGGCGAATTGCTGACATATTTGGCGAGTTCTTCGCGCACGGCGTTGGAATCGCTGCCGCGATAGCGCCGCTCCAGGTTGGGGATGATGCCCTCGAAGGTATGGCTGCGGTCAAAGCGCGTGCCTTTTTCGTTGGCGTAGCGGAAATTGATCGCCACCTTGCCGGAACCGTAGAGCACGATCTGGCGGATCGCTTCCGGCAAATCCTCAAACGGCGTGTCGACGGAAAAACCGTAATGGTCGGCGAGTGACTCGATAATCTGGAAATAGAACTGGTTTTTCCTGTCCCAGCCGCGAATCGCCCCCGCCGCCAGCGACGCCGCCGGGTTGGTGATAACCCGCCGGGGGTCGAAAAACTGGATGACGCCCAGACCATCGCACTTCGGGCAAGCGCCCATCGGGTTGTTGAAGGAAAAGAGGCGCGGCTCCAGCTCCTGCAAGGCGTAGGAGCAGACCGGGCAGGCGAATTTGGCGGAAAAGAGATGCTCGACGCCGGAATCCATCTCCAGCGCAATCGCTCGACCATCGGCGTGGCGCAAGGCCGTCTCGAAGGATTCGGCAAGCCGCTGGCGCATATCGTCGCGCACCTTCAAGCGGTCGACGACGACATCGACATTGTGCTTTTGCGTTTTGGCGAGCTTGGGCACGGCGTCCAGTTCATACACCGCGCCATCGACGCGGACGCGAACGAAGCCCTGGGCGCGCAGTTCGGCAAAGAGATCGAGCTGCTCGCCTTTGCGGTTGGCGACGACGGGGGCGAGGATCATCAGCTTCGTCTCGGCAGGCAGCGCCAGCGCGTGATCGACCATCTGCGACACCGTCTGCGCCTGCAAGGCTTTGTCGTGCTCCGGGCAATACGGCGTGCCAGCGCGGGCGTAGAGAAGCCGCAGATAATCGTGAATTTCCGTGACCGTGCCGACGGTCGACCGCGGATTGTGGCTGGTCGCCTTCTGCTCGATGGAAATGGCGGGTGAAAGGCCCTCGATCAGATCGACATCGGGCTTTTCCATCAATTGCAAAAACTGCCGGGCATAGGCCGAAAGCGACTCGACATAACGCCGCTGGCCTTCGGCATAAAGCGTGTCAAAAGCCAGCGACGATTTGCCGGAGCCGGAAAGCCCGGTAATCACGATCAGCCGGTCACGCGGCAGATCGAGATTGATATTTTTCAGATTGTGCGTGCGCGCGCCGCGAATGCGGAGGGTTTCCATCGTGCTGGGCCGGAGCGGAAAAAGGGTGAACTGTACGTAAAATGCCCCCCTTTGGGCGCTCGCAGCGAACTTTTTTCACGCCCGAACCTGCTGCCCGGCAGCGCAGGCGGTCGGGCAAGCAATCGCGCCTGAAATGCCTGGCTGGTACGCACAGGGCAACCGCATGAATGCTTTTGGCATTTGCTCAATGGCAATAATCGTTTCCGGCTGCCGCAAAAAGCCCCTCGCCCCTCGCGGGAGATGGGTTGGGGAGAGGGGGGCCGGCTGAACAGGCTGGAGCCGGCCCCATTCCAACTTCGATCCAGTCATGGGGTTGAACAATGCCTTCGGGGATATGTTGCTGAACTTTGTGATGGCGGCGATGTTTTTGGTGTTGCCTGCTTTTTGGATGACTGCCCTTACATGGGTTGGCATTCACG
>JAITWU010000267.1 GCA_031285115.1 Azonexus sp.
CGAGAATGGCCGAAGCCGGGTCGGCCAACAAATCCTTGACCGAATCGTGGATGACGCCCATTTGCGCGATCAGTTCGCGCATAGTTTGCGCCCCGGCGCCGGAAGCCGCCTGATAAGTCATCGAGGTCGCCCATTCGACGAGATCGTTCTGAAAGAGGCCGCCCAGGCCCATGAGCATGAGCGACACGGTGCAGTTGCCGCCGATCCAGTTTTTACCGCCTTTGGCGAGCGCGTTTTTGATGACGTTCAGGTTGACCGGATCGAGGACGATCACGGCGTCGTCATTCATGCGCAGTGACGAAGCAGCGTCGATCCAGTGGCCCTGCCAGCCCTCGCCGCGCAGTTTGGGGAACACTTCTTTGGTGTAATCGCCGCCCTGGCAGGTGATGATGATGTCGCAGGCTTTGAGGGCGGCGATGTTGCTTGCGTCCTGCAAGGGTTGCGCCGCTTCCTTGCCGCCAAAAGCCGGGGCTTTGCTGCCTGCGGCGGAGGTCGAGAAATACAGCGGCTCGATATGGGCGAAATCGCCCTCTTCGACCATGCGCTGCATGAGCACGGAACCGACCATGCCACGCCAACCGACCAGACCTACTTTTTTCATCACGTTTTTCTCCGAATACAAATTTTATTCAACGCGGCTTCCCGCTCCACGGTTTACGCCAGAGTGCGGCTTGGGTTGATCGCAGCGAAACCCAATCCGGGCTTGCTGAAAATGGAATCAGTCATACGCCAAATAGCGACAGTTCCCAAGAAAATTCGCCAAACTATCCTTGGAATATCTTCTGCCCGTCTCCTTAGCCATGAACGGCGAATAAGAAATATTTCCTTCACCATCTGTATGACCATCGACGAAATTCCCTTCGTAACTACTGCCTTGGAAGGTAACTCTTACCTTGCCGCTCATTTTTCCGTGCACCCAAGTTCCCGTCACGGTCACATCCTCTTCCCTTCCTTGCTGACTATAGGCAAACAACGTTAAAACGCCACGGCCTTCCGCATGAGCATCTTTGCATTTCCCTTTCCAGATAACGTCGTTGCTTTCTGAACTCATCACACCCAAGGGTGAAGGCGTGTAAACCGCACATCCATTTTTGGTCTTGGCCCAATAATTTTCCTCTGCCTGGGCGTAAGCGCCGGGTATCGCCAAAATCAAAACGACCTTGAGTAAAACGTTCAATTTTTTCATGACCTTCAATCCGGCAACGACGCCCCACCGAAACCAAACCTTATCGGGCCTACCCCAGCGCCGTCAGCACCGCATCCCCCATTTCCTTCGTCCCGACCTTGTTGGCCCCGCGTTCGTAGATGTCGCCGGTGCGGTAGCCTTGGGCCAGCACTTTTTTGACGGCGTTTTCGACGCGCAGCGCCTGTTCTTCGAGGTTGAAAGTGTAACGCAGCATCATCGCCACCGAGAGGATGGTCGCCAGCGGATTGGCGACGCCTTTGCCAGCGATGTCCGGGGCCGAGCCGTGTGAGGGTTCGTACATGCCCTTGTTGTTGTCATCAAGCGAGGCCGACGGCAACATGCCGATCGAGCCGGTCAGCATCGAGGCTTCGTCGGAAAGAATATCACCGAACATATTGCCGGTGACTATCACGTCGAACTGCTTGGGCGCTCTGACGAGCTGCATGGCGGCGTTGTCGACCAGCATGTGGCTGAGTTCGACATCGGGGTAGTCGCGGGCCATTTCCATCATCACGTCGCGCCAGAGCTGGGTGGTTTCGAGCACGTTGATCTTGTCGACCGAGCACAGCTTTTTGCTGCGCTTTTGCGCCGCCTGAAAGGCGACATGGCCGATGCGGCGGATTTCCGATTCGCTGTAGACCATCGTATTGAAGCCGACGCGCTCGCCGTTTTCCTCACGCACGCCGCGCGGCTGGCCGAAATAGATGTCGCCGGTCAGTTCGCGGACGATGAGGATGTCCAGCCCGGCGACGACTTCCGGCTTCAAGGTCGAGGCGTTGGCGAGTTCCGGGTAAAGAATGGCCGGGCGCAGATTGGCGAACAGATTGAGATCCTTGCGGATGCCGAGCAAACCGCGCTCCGGACGCTTCTCGCGGGGCAGCGTATCCCACTGCGGGCCACCGACCGCGCCCAACAGCACGGCGTCGGCGGCGCGGGTCAGTTGCCGCGTCGCTTCCGGAAAAGGATCGCCGGTAGCGTCGAACGCGCCGCCGCCGATCAGGGCTTCTTCCAGTTCAAATTTGAGATCGAGCGCCTTCAAGACGCGCACGGCCTCGGCCATGATTTCCGGGCCGATGCCATCGCCCGGCAGAACGCAGATTTTCATCAAAATATCCTCTTTTATTGCGCGAACAGCCAGGGTTGGCTGACGCGGCGCTGTTCTTCAAAACCCCGGATTTTGTCGGCGTGACGCAGCGTCAAACCAATGTCGTCCCAGCCGTTCAACAGGCATTCCTTGCGGAAAGCGTCGATGGCAAAGGGGATGCCGTGGCCGTCGGGGCGGATCACGGCCTGGGCGGGCAGGTCGACGACCAGTTGGTAGCCGGGCGCGGCTTCCAACTGGCTGAACAGCGCCTCGATTTCAGCAGCGGGGAGCACAATGGGCAAAACGCCGTTTTTGAAGCAGTTGCTGAAAAAAATGTCGGCAAACGACTCGGCGAGAATGGCTTTGAAGCCAAAGTCGAGCAGCGCCCACGGCGCATGTTCGCGTGAACTGCCGCAGCCGAAATTGGCGCGTGTGAGCAGAATTTCCGCGCCCTGGTAGCGCGGCTGGTTGAGCACGAAATTCGGGTTTTTCGGGCGCTGTGAACAATCCTGCCCCGGCTCGCCGACATCCATGTAGCGCCATTCGTCAAAGGCGTTGGGGCCAAAGCCGGAACGCTTGATCGACTTCAAAAACTGCTTGGGGATGATGGCGTCGGTGTCGACATTGTTGCGGTCGAGTGGCGCGACCAGGCCAGCGAGACGAACGAATTTATCCATTACTCGACAGCTTTCTGCACGGCTTCGCCGCCCTTTTTCATGGCTTCACCAACGGCTTCGCCGCCTTTTTTGATCGCTTCGCCGGTTTTTTCGACGCCGATCTGGGCGTCTTTTTTGATGCCCTCAGCCGTGTTGCAGGCCGCTAAAGCCAGCGCCAGCAGCAGAATCAAACCTGTTTTCATCATTGATCCTCCTTACAAAATTTCGCGCACATCGGCAAAGCGCCCGGCAATCGCCGCCGCCGCCGCCATCGCCGGACTGACGAGATGCGTCCGTCCGCCCGCGCCCTGCCGTCCTTCAAAATTGCGGTTGGAGGTCGAGGCGCAACGTTCGCCCGGCTCCAGACGGTCGGCGTTCATCGCCAGACACATCGAACAGCCCGGCTCCCGCCACTCGAAACCGGCGGCGATGAAAACCTTGTCCAGCCCTTCGGCCTCGGCCTGGCGCTTGACCAGCCCGGAACCGGGCACGGCCAGCGCCAGCCTGACGTTGGCGGCAATGTGGCGGCCCTTCAAGACCGCCGCCGCCTGCCGCAAATCTTCGATGCGCGAATTGGTGCAGGAGCCGATGAACACCTTGTCGATGGCGATTTTTTGCAGCGGCGTCGCCGGGTTCAGCCCCATGTATTGCAGCGCCCGCGCCATGCCTTCGCGTTTGACCGGATCGGCTTCTTTTGCTGGATCGGGCACTTTGCCGTCGATTGCCACCACCATTTCCGGCGAGGTGCCCCAGGTCACCTGCGGGCGGATGTCTTCGCCGCGCAGCGTGACGACGCGGTCAAACTGCGCCCCGGCGTCGGAATGGAGCGTCCGCCAGAAGGCGACAGCCTTGTCCCAGATTTCGCCGGTCGGCGAGAAGGGGCGGCCTTTGAGGTAATTGATCGTCGTCTCGTCGACGGCGACGAAGCCCATCCGCGCTCCGCCTTCGATGGCCATATTGCACAGGGTCATGCGCCCTTCCATCGACAGGCCGCGAATGGCGCTGCCGCCGAACTCGATGGCGTAACCCGTGCCGCCCGCCGTGCCGATGACGCCGATGATCGCCAGCGCCACATCCTTGGCCGTCACGCCCTTGCCGAGCTTGCCGTCGACCGCAATCAACATGGCTTTCGATTTTTTCTGCAACAGGCACTGCGTCGCCAGCACATGCTCGACTTCGGAAGTGCCGATGCCCAGCGCCAGACAGCCGAAAGCGCCATGCGTCGAGGTATGCGAATCGCCGCAGACAACCGTCATGCCCGGCAGCGTCGCGCCGTTTTCCGGGCCGACGACATGGACGATGCCCTGCCGCGCATCCTTGAAGGGAAAATACGCCAAAGCGCCGACGCTGCGGATATTGGCGTCCAGCGTTTCGACCTGCTGGCGCGAAACCGGGTCTTTGATGCCCTCATCCCAATGGTCGGTCGGCGTATTGTGGTCGGCGGTGGCGACGATGGAACTGACCCGCCACGGCTTGCGCCCCGCCAGCTTCAAGCCCTCGAACGCCTGCGGGCTGGTCACTTCATGGATCAGATGCCGGTCGATATAAAGCAACGCCGTGCCATCAATTTCCTGATGGACGACATGGTTTTGCCAGAGTTTGTCGTAAAGTGTTTGCGCCATGAGCTGTTTCAGAAAAAAAGTGTTGCCGCAAAAAAGCTGTAAAGCAAAAAATTATCGCATAGGATTGACCCCTCACGGATAGCCAAAAACAATGGAACCAACAACCCCGCAAGCCCTGACTTTTTCCTTGATTGAACAAACGGGCGAGATCGAGGCGCGCTTTGACCCCGCCACCGGCGGCCTGCCCCCTGAACCCGAGGCGCTTCTTCAGGCTTTCTCCGAGCGGGGCTGGGGCGATTTCGCAATCGACGCGGCGGCAGTCAGCGCCTTCGCCACAAGCTGCCGCCATGCCAGCCAACCCGTGGTCAGTGTGCTGGGCCGCCGACGGGACGGCGAATTTTCTCTTACCCTCGATCAGGACATGATGACGGCGCGCCTGACCCTGATCCCACCGCAAGGCGGCCAAGCCGTTCAACTCGCCGCCGTGACCGAGGCCCTGCGTGAGCGGGGCGTGACCTGCGGCGTTTTACCCGACGCCATCGCGGCGGCGTTTGCCGACGGAACCTGTCTGAGCATGGTGATTGCCCGTGGCGAGCCGGTCATCGAAGGCAGGCCGACGCGCTTTGAAAACCTCTTTGACCAGCGCCAGAACCAGAACCGCGAAGACGAACTGGGCCGCAAACACTACGCCGACTTTTCTTTCCTGCAACTGGTC
>JAITWU010000285.1 GCA_031285115.1 Azonexus sp.
GGCATCGCCGTCGATACGCGCCTCGAAATGACCGAAATCAGCGACCGCGTGTTGCGTTCGGGTGGCCCGGCGTTGTTGTTCGAGCAGGCGAAAACCGGCGAGCGGGCGCACGCCATGCCAGTGCTGACCAACCTCTTCGGCACGCCGCGCCGTGTGGCGCTCGGCATGGGCGAAGAATCGGTGGCGGCGCTGCGCGAAGTCGGCAAACTATTGGCCTACCTCAAGGAACCGGAACCGCCCAAGGGCCTGAAAGACGCCTGGGAAAAACTGCCGGTCTTGAAACAGGTGCTCAACATGACGCCGAAAACGGTGTCCTCGGCACCCTGTCAGGAAGTCGTTTGGCAAGGCGCGGAGGTCGATCTGGCGCGGCTGCCGATCCAGCACTGCTGGCCGGGCGATGTCGCGCCGCTGATTACCTGGGGTCTGGTCGTCACCAAAGGGCCTTACAAGGCGCGGCAAAATCTCGGCATTTACCGCCAGCAGGTGCTCGGGGCCAACAAAGTGATCATGCGTTGGCTGCCGCATCGTGGCGGGGCGCTCGATTTCCGCGATTTTCAGTTGGCGAATCCGGGGGAAGCGTTTCCGGTCGCCGTCGTGCTCGGCTGCGATCCGGCGACCATCCTCGGCGCGGTGACGCCGGTGCCGGATACCCTCTCCGAATACCAGTTCGCCGGTCTGCTGCGCGGCGGCAAGACGGAGCTAACCACCTGCCTCGGCTCCACGCTGCAAGTCCCGGCGACGGCGGAAATCGTCCTCGAAGGCGTCATCCACCCCGGCGAAATGGCGCTGGAAGGCCCTTACGGCGACCATACCGGCTATTACAACGAACAGGCCGAATTCCCCGTTTTCACCATCGAGCGCATCACCTCGCGCCGCAACCCCATCTACCACAGCACCTACACCGGCAAACCGCCCGACGAACCCGCCGTGCTCGGCGTCGCCTTAAACGAAGTATTCGTGCCGCTGTTGCAAAAGCAGTTCCCCGAAATCGTCGATTTCTACCTGCCGCCGGAAGGCTGCTCCTACCGGATGGCGATTGTCAGCATCAAAAAACAATACCCCGGCCACGCCAAGCGGGTGATGTTCGGCATCTGGAGCTTTCTCCGCCAGTTCATGTACACCAAGACCATCATCGTCGTCGACGACGACATCGACATCCGCGACTGGAAAGAAGTGATTTGGGCCATCACCACCCGCATGGACGCACGCCGCGACACCACGCTCATCGACAACACGCCGATCGACTACCTCGACTTCGCCTCTCCCGTCGCCGGTCTCGGCTCCAAAATGGGGCTGGACGCAACCAACAAATGGCCCGGCGAAACCAGCCGCGAATGGGGACGGGTGATTGTCATGGATGAAGCGGTAAAAGCGCGGGTCGATGGGCTGTGGGAGGGGTTGGGGCTGTAACGTCGACGCCTCTCGCGGGGGAGGGGCTGGAGAGAGGGCGCGGCAAATGCAAAAAGACAATGGCGGGATTCTTTATTCCGCATCTGATCTGGTTAATTTTCTCGAATGTGAGCACCTCACCACGCTCAACCGGATTCACCTCGATACGCCGTTGCAAAAAACCGAGGACAGTGACGAAGCCAAGCTCATTCAAGCCAAGGGCTTGACCCACGAAAAAGCTGTTTTTGAAAAACTCAAAGCCAGCCACGCGCGGGTCATTGATATTGCCGCCTCAAGCGGCGATCTGGAGCAAAAGGCCGCCAACACCCGGCAAGCCATGCAAGCGGGCTATGACATCATTTATCAGGCAACGCTCCGCAAAGACAGCTTTCTCGGCCATGCCGATTTTCTCCGCAAAATTTCCCGCCCCTCGCAACTCGGCGACTGGAGCTATGAGGTTCTTGACACCAAACTGTCGAAAACGCCCAAGGCCAGCTACCTCGTTCAACTCGGCTTCTATTCATCGCTCGTCGAGGATATTCAGGGCGTACCGCCGCAAAACATGGTTGTCATCCTTGGCGATGGGCGCGAGGCAATTTATCGCTGTGTCGATTACACCCACTATCTGAACCAGCTCACCCGCCGCTTTCTGGCGCGGGTACAAGGCGCAGCCCAGGCAACCTATCCCGTCCCCTGCGAAAAATGCAGCCAATGCAAATGGTCCGGCCTGTGCGAACAGCGCCGTTTGGACGACGATCATCTATGGCAGGTCGCCAATATCACCCGCCTGCAAATCAGACGGCTGGAAGCGGCGGGAGTGACCACGCTCAAGGCCCTCGCCACGCTGCCCCAAGGCCAGCGCATCGCCAAAATGCCTCTGGCAACGCAGGAAAAACTCCACCATCAAGCACGCCTGCAATTTGCGGCAAGAGAAACCGGGCAACGCCTGTATGAACTTCTGCCCCGCGACCCGAATACTGATGAATTACGCGACGGACTCCGGGGCTTTGAAAGACTGCCGCGCCCCGACCAAGGCGACCTGTTTTTTGACATGGAAGGCGATCCGTTGGAAGAGGGCGGCCTCGAATACCTCTTTGGCCTTTATTTTCTCGAAAAAAGAAAATTCCAGTTCAAAGCCTTCTGGGCGCACAGCCGGGCCGAAGAAAAACAGGCATTCGAGGCATTCATGGATTTTGTCACGGCACGGCTGCGGCAATACCCCGATGCCCACATCTACCACTACGCCCATTACGAAGAAACGGCGCTGAAAAAACTGATGTCCCTGCACGGTACTCGCGAGGCGGAAGTGGATAACCTGCTGCGGGCGCAAAAACTGATTGATCTCTATAAAGTCGTGCGCGAAGGCATTCGCGTTTCCGAACCGCGCTATTCCATCAAAAATATCGAGCATTTTTATCTCGAAAAGCGCACCAGCGAAGTCAAGGATGCCGGGGCGAGCATCGTTTATTACGAACGCTGGAAGACAACACAAGACCCGAAGCTATTAAAAGATATTGAAAATTACAACTACGACGATGTGCGTTCCACTCACGAGCTGCACCAGTGGCTGCTCAAACTGCGGCCAGCGGAAATTGAATGGGCGACGCCGCAGGAAGATGCGCCGGAAATCGACGAACTCACGGAACAGGAAGAGCGGCTTATCCCCTACCGCAAGGCGCTCATTGAATCCAGCCCGAATGACCCATTCAAGGAACTGACCTTTCAGCTTCTCAGCTTCCACCGCCGCGCCGATAAATCCCTGTGGTGGGCCATATTTGCCCGCAAGGGAATGTCAGAAGATGAACTACGGGATGACCGCGAATGTCTGGCCGGATTGACACCCGACCCGGCCAACCCGCCACGGCTCGTTAAACGGTCGATGCAATACACCTGGCTGTTCCCGGAGCAGGAATCAAAGCTGAAAACGGGCGACAGCGCCACCATCACGGCTTCTGCAAAAGGTGTCAATGAACTTGTTGTTGATGAAGAAGCTCGCCGCGTCAGCTTCAAGCTCGGCCCCTCAAATACCGACCCGTTACCAGAACCCTTGGCCCTGGGGCCGGGCAAACCGATCGACAACAAGAAACTCGTCGACGCCGTATTCCGCTTTGCCGACAGCCTCATCGACAACACCCACCAATACCCGGCGATTGAAGCCTATCTTCGCCGGGACATCCCGCGCATTCGTGGCAGAGCCGCTGGCGCAAACATCGTCCCCGCCGATAGCGCCAGCATCGACGACATCATTGCGGCGGTATCAAACCTCGACAACAGCTACCTCTTCATCCAAGGCCCGCCCGGCGCGGGCAAAACCTGGACAGGTTCGCATGTCATCGTCGCCCTGATGCAGCAAGGCAAAAAAGTCGGCGTTTCCTCAAACAGCCACAAAGCCATCAGCAATCTGCTGGCTGGCGTTGAAAAAGTCGCCAAGGCCAAAAAATTCACATTTTCCGGTCTAAAGAAATCGGACACCAAGAGAGAGGAAACCTGTTTCAACGGCGATTTCATTACTGATGTAGATAACAAAGGCGACGAGGTCTGTGCCGCCTTGGCGAATGGCGCAAAACTCGCCGCCGGAACCGCCTGGCTGTTTGCCGACGACATGGACTGCCAACTCGACTACCTCTTTATTGACGAAGCCGGTCAGATTGCCGTCGCCAATCTCGTCGCTATGGCTACCAGCGCCCGCAACATCATCCTCCTGGGCGACCAGATGCAATTAAGCCAACCCGTGCAAGGCGTTCATCCCGGACATTCCGGCGATTCCAGCCTTGACTACCTGCTCGACGATAAAGCCACCATTTCGCCCGACCGAGGCATTTTTCTCGGCACCACATGGCGGATGCACCCGGATATTTGCCGTTTTATTTCAGAAGCCGTCTACGAGAGCCGCCTGTACCCCGAACCTGCCAACCAAAAACAGCGTTTACTGCTCAAACCAGACGCCCATCCCGCGCTCAAAGCCAGCGGCTTGCACTATCTGCCGATAGAACATGACGCCTGCGCCCAACGTAGCGAAGAAGAAGCGGCGCTTGTTTCATCCTTGGTCGAGAGCCTGCTGCAACAAAGCTATCGGGATCGAAAAGGCAAGAAGCACCCGATAACCTTGGCGGACATTCTGGTCGTCTCCCCTTACAACATGCAGGTCAACCTGCTGAAAAAAATCTTACCGGAAGGCGCGCGGGTTGGCACGGTCGACAAATTTCAGGGACAGGAAGCCGAAGTGGTTATTATCTCGATGGCAACATCGAGCGGCGACGATCTGCCAAGAGACATTGAATTTCTCTACAGCAAAAACCGCCTGAACGTCGCCATCTCCCGCGCCCGCAGCCTTGCGCTATTCATCGCCAACCCGGCGCTGATGAGCATTCGCTGTAAAACGCCGGAACAGATGGGGCTGGTGAATATTTTGTGTTGGGTGGGGGAGGTTGGAGGTGAGCCTGATAAACCTTGTCAATTCAACTGATGTTTTGCAAAAACAAAGGAGAAAATATGAGAGCGAGTGAATTTGAAAAATGGCTATCCACTATCGGCAATAAAGGTCGCCCCTTTTCGGCAGGGGTCATTAAAGGTAGTTTAAGCGATAGTAAAAGGCTCGACGAGTATTTTAGCGACCTTGATGTTCACTACCTGAAAGATAGCTTGAAAGAGATCGAGGAAAAAATAACCCGTGGCATAGGTCCTCCCCCTAAACCCGGAAAAAATTTCGATAAAGATAGCTTTTTATATGTCTTGCGTCGATACCAAAAATTTTGTGATAAAAACACAGTCACACCAGTACCCTCAGCTTCGGCAAACAATCCGATTTCTGAGCAAAACGAAATCAAAGCAGTATCTACCAATCAAAACAACCCAACAGATATAGAACTACCTCAGTCAATTAGCTATTTATTGAACATTTCAACAGAAAGCCTTGGCGCAGCAGGGCAGGACATCGACGCTGTTAAGGATTTGCCTCAAGATCCTACTGAACGACAAATCGTAATTGCCGCACGTCTTGGGCAAGGCAAGTTCCGTCAGAGATTGATTGACGAATGGCAGTGTTGTGCGGTAACGGGATGTGGCGACCTGGAATTGTTGCGAGCATCCCACATCAAACCTTGGCGAGATGGTAACAACCATGAACGATTATCCCCTGATAACGGCTTGCTCTTATCCGCACATTTAGATGCTGCCTTTGATCGTGGGTTTATCAGTTTTTCGGATGATGGTCGTATTCTTGTCAATAAAGAAAAACTGACAGATTCGGATGCCTCGGCATTGGGGATTGATCAAAATATGCGCTTGCATTCGATTCGGCCTGAGCACATTCATTATCTTAATGTCCATCGCGCACTTTGGGGGTTCAAGAGCTAAATGATCACTACTATGCTACCGATCCCAGAAAAACTGCCCGAAATTACTAAAAAATGCTATCGGGATTACCCAGGTTCTGCTTATTCAGTTTATTCCACCCATCCCAGCTCTACAAGTGAGTTGTATCGGCTCATGCTTGCCGCTGATCGTGACAATATTATAAATGATGTCACTCCAGAAACAATGCTTGCTTGGCTGCGCGAATTGCTTCCTGGGCGAACAATGGGCATGAATATTGAATCCATCAAGCGGCGTCTACCCCTTTGTAGAAATTGGATAGCGGGATGGAAAAAATCTGAATACTACGATGAAAATGAGCATATGGCAGGGGCAGCAATACCAAGGCCAAATTCCATGCCAGAAAAAATCGAAGGAGAATCCTTTATGAATGAATCTGACGGTTCCAACCCCACCAACCTAATCCTCTACGGCCCACCGGGTACAGGTAAAACCTATCAGACCATGAAAGAAGCTGTATTGCTTTGTGGTGGCGAGGCTCCCGATAAAGATCGCCCCAAACTCATGGAGCAGTACAAGAAACTGGTTGACGAGAAGCGTATCCGTTTTGTTACCTTCCACCAATCCTACGCCTACGAGGATTTTGTCGAAGGGTTGCGACCAGAAACAGGCGGCAAACCGGGCACAGTCAGCGATGGCAGCATAGACAGCAATAATGATAACGAGGTGGTATCGGCTGGTTTTTCTCTCACGCCAAAGGATGGTGTTTTTAAGGAAATTGCCGACCTCGCCGAGAAGGAGCGTAAAGCGGAAGAAGCAAAGGAAGAAGAACGAAAACCTAACACTCTGCAATACGTCCTCATCAT
>JAITWU010000365.1 GCA_031285115.1 Azonexus sp.
CTCGAAACCCGGGGACTGGTCAAACGCTTTGGCGGTCTCATGGCGACCAACGGTGTCTCGCTCGCCATCCGGCGCAACGAGTGCCACGCCCTGATCGGTCCCAATGGCGCGGGCAAGACGACGTTGATCGGACAAATCTCCGGCAGCCTCAAACCCGACGCCGGTACGGTGCATTTCGACGGCTGCGACGTAACACGCCTCGCTGCCCACCAGCGGGCCATGATCGGCTTTGCCCGCTCTTTCCAGATCACCTGCATCCTCAATGATTTCAGCGTTGCCGAAAATGTCACGATTGCGCTCCAGGCCGTCAGCGGATCGAGTTTTCGCTTCTGGCGGTCGGCGGCGAGTGAAGTTGCCTTGATCGACGAGGCGCGGGTCATTCTGCGTCAGGTGGGACTGGAAACTTTGGCGGAACGCCCGGCGCGCAACCTTTCTCACAGCGAGCACCGGCAGCTCGAAATCGCCCTGGCGCTGGCAACGCGACCGCAATTGCTGCTGCTCGACGAACCGATGGCCGGCATGGGGCCGGAGGAGTCTGAACGGATGATCGGACTCATCAGCGAACTCAAGGGCCGCTACAGCATTTTGCTGGTCGAACATGACATGGATGCGGTATTCCGTCTGGCTGACCGCATTTCGGTATTGGTTGCGGGACGCGTCATCGCTACGGGAACAGCGAGCGAAATTCGCGCCAATGCTGAAGTCAGGACCGCCTATCTGGGCGAGGAGGCGGTCAATTGAGCCTCTTGCTTGAAGTGCGCAATATCGACACCTTCTATCACGCCAGTCAGGCCCTGTTTGGCGTTGAACTGTGTATCGGCCAGGGCGAAATGGTCACGCTGCTCGGGCGCAACGGCATGGGCAAGACGACGACGGTTGGCAGCATCGCCGGGTTGCTACGTCCGCGCAGCGGCGTCATCCATTTTCGCGGCAAGCCGATCCACGATCTTGACGCCGACCGCATCGGTCGCATGGGTATCGGCCTCGTGCCCGAAGGCCGACAGATCTTCCCCAACCTCACCGTGCGCGAAAATCTCGTTGCCTGGGCTGCGAATCGTAACGGCGCAGCCGATCCCTGGACGCTGGACAAGGTTTTCGCCTTTTTTCCACGCCTCGCCGAGCGGCAGGCCAATATGGGCAACCAGCTTTCCGGCGGCGAGCAGCAGATGCTGGCGATTGGCCGGGCTTTGATGACCAACCCGTATCTGATCATCCTCGATGAGGCGACCGAAGGGCTGGCGCCGCTCATTCGTGAACAAATCTGGCGTTGCCTCGGCCTCATCAAGGAGAGCGGCATCGCCGTACTGGTGATCGACAAATATGTGAACAAGCTGATCGGCATTGCCGACCGCCACTACATCCTCGAACGCGGTCGCATCCGCTGGCAGGGAACTTCCACCGAACTCGCCGCGCAATCCGATCTGTGGCATCGGTATCTGGGCGTGTAACCGTCAGGGGGTCGCCAAGGTTTTTTTTTGAATTTCAACAACCCACCCCGGGGGAGATTTTCCCGGCATCCCGCCGGACTGGGGATTTACCACACAGGAGGCAACATGAACCCGTATCGAATGAAAGCGACACACATTGCCGTCGCCGCGCTATTTGGCGTACTCGGCGCGACAGCGCTGCCGGTCCACGCCGAGACAGAAATCGAAGCCCTCAAGCGTGAACTAGCCGAACAGCGCGTTCTCATCGAAAAATTGCTGGCTGCCCAAAACAGCCAGAAAGCCGCCATCGAAAAAATCGAATCGCGTCCCGCTCCGGCTCAGGCAAGCAGCGGCGCTTCCCTGCTGCCGCCGGGCGTCACCGTCTACGGCACCCTCGATGTCAATGTCGCCAGCGCCAACAGCGGCTATGGCCGTAAGACCACCGTCGGCTCCGGCGGCATGACGGCATCGAGCATCGGCGTCAAGGGGCAGAAGGAACTGGGGGATACTGGCTTGCGCGTCGTCGCCGAAGCGGAAATGGGTATCGACCTGACCACGGGCGTCGGCGGCAATGGCCCCAATGCCAATGGCGTCAACAACGCAGTCCCCTCCTCTGGCGGCTTTACCGGCACCGGCAGCCAAATTTTCTCCCGCCAGGCATATGCCGGTCTTGCCAACGACAACTACGGACAGTTGACCATTGGCCGTCAATATACCGGTTCCTACGTTGTCGACGCGGTTCTTGCCAATGCCTTCGGCCCCGGTTTGTATGGCAGCAGCATGGCCTATATGTCCAATGTCGGCAGTATGCCAGCGCGTGTAAACAACTCCATTGCCTATCATTCACCCTCGTTCTCCGGCTTTTCCGGCTGGCTGACCTGGATGGCCGGTAACGAAAACAACTGCGACGGCAACATCTTCAATTCCGTATGCCGGGGGGCCAACCCCAGAGTTACGGACTCGTCTGGCGAGGGGATTGATCTCGCCCTGTTCTATCGCAGCAAGACGCTGACGGCGGCCCTGACGACCTGGGAAGTGAAAAGAGCCAACTACGCTACCAACGAAACAGGGTTGGCCAAAAATAAAGCCTGGCAGGGTGTCATCAGTTACGATTTTGGCTTCCTCAGACTCTACGGCGCTTATCTCACGGGCAGGGTTTCCGGCGGC
>JAITWU010000003.1 GCA_031285115.1 Azonexus sp.
CCCCTCTCCCCAACCCCTCTCCCGCAAGGGGAGAGGGGCTTTGACGATAACCGTCGGCGCGGGAATTCTGAAACGCTGCTTGCCGCGATCTGATTTATTTTTGTAACCGCTATATCAGTCGAGCGCCGCGAAACCCATCGCTTCCCAATCGACTCAAACCATCGCTGGCCCTGCTTCCAGCGAATTGATAAGCCCTTGTAAGGCATGGCGTACCGATTGTTCGCGCACGGCAGCCCGGTCGCCGTCGAAATGGCGGGTTTGGGCGGCGCAGCCGCCGTCTTTCGTCGCCCAGGCAAAGCAAACGACGCCGACGGGTTTTTCCGGCGAGCCGCCGCCGGGGCCGGCGATGCCGGTAATGGCGACGCTCCAGTCGGCGCGGCTGTGGGCCAGCGCGCCTTGGGCCATGGCGCGGGCAGTGGCCTCCGACACCGCGCCGTGGCGCTCCAATGTGGTTTCCGGCACGCCGAGCATGTCGGTTTTGGCGGCATTCGAGTAGGTGACGAAGCCGCGGTCGAACCAGGCGGAACTGCCGGGGATGGCCGTCACACTCTGGGCCAGCCAGCCGCCGGTGCAGGATTCGGCGGCGGCCAGCCATTCGCCCCGCGCCAGCAGGGCGGCGCCGAGTTGGGCGGCGAGTTGTTCGAGATCGTTTTTCATGGTTTGGCCAAGCGGCGCAGCAGTTTGTCGTGAATGCCGCCGAAGCCGCCGTTGCTCATGATCAGAATGTGGTCGCCGGGGTGGGCGGCGGTGGCGATGTCTTCGATCAGAAGGTCGAGATCAGCGGCCACCGTTGCCCGCTCGCCGAGGGGGGCGAGGGCGGCGGCGGCGTCCCAGCCGAGATTGGCGGCGTAACAGTAAACCGCGTCGGCGGCGCTGAGGCTGTCCGGCAACTGGCTTTTCATCGCGCCGAGCTTCATGGTGTTGGAGCGCGGTTCGAGCACGGCGAGAATCCGCGCCGCGCCGACTTTGCGCCGCAATCCGGCGATGGTCGTGGCAATCGCCGTCGGGTGGTGGGCGAAATCGTCATAAACGGTGATGCCGCCGACCGCGCCGCGCACTTCCATGCGCCGCTTGACGTTGTCGAAGCGGGCGAGGGCTTCGAGACCCTGAGCGAACGGCACGCCGACGTGGCGGGCGGCAAGGAGCGCGGCAGCGGCGTTGGCCCGGTTGTGCGCGCCGTTCAATTGCCAGACGGTGCGGCCTATTTCGCCGGTCGGCCCGAGCAGGATCAGTTCGCCGCTGGCGTCGTCGCCCTCGGCGCGGTAGCCGCCCGGGTCATTGAAATGTTCGACCGGCGTCCAGCAGCCGCGTTGCAAAACGCGCTTCAAGCTTTCTTCGGCGGCGTTGGCGACAATCAGGCCAGCGGCGGGCAGGGTGCGCACCAAGTGATGAAATTGCGTCTCGATCGCTGCCAGATCGCTGAAAATGTCGGCATGATCGAACTCCAGGTTATTGAGAACCGCCGTTCGCGGGCGATAGTGGATGAACTTGGAGCGTTTGTCGCAAAAAGCGGTGTCGTATTCATCGGCTTCGATGACGAAAAACGGCGCTGCGCCGAGCCGGGCCGAGACGCCGAAATTCATCGGCACGCCGCCGATGAGAAAGCCCGGTTTGAGCCTGGCGCAGTCGAGAATCCAGGCCAGCATGGAACTGGTCGTCGTTTTGCCATGCGTCCCGGCAACGCCCAGCACCCAGCGGTTTTGCAGAATGTGGTCGGCGAGCCACTGCGGGCCGGAAATGTAGGGGAGATTGCGGTCGAGAATGGCTTCGAGCAGCGGATTACCGCGCGAAATGGCGTTGCCGACGACGAACAGCGTGGGTTTGAGGGCGCATTGGTCAGCGTCGTAGCCTTCGATCAGCTCGATGCCAGCGGCGCGCAACTGGTCGCTCATCGGCGGGTAAACATTGGCGTCGCAGCCGGAAACCCGGTGACCGGCGGCGACGGCCAGTTGGGCGAGGCCGCCCATGAAAGTGCCGCAAATGCCGAGAATGTGAATGTGCATGGCGCGTGCTGTGGTTAGAATGGGGCCATTTTACCCTGCCCTGCCGCCATGCCCCGCCACGAACGCTCCCGCTCGACCTCCGCCGTCCGCGCCAGTATTGCTGGCGCTGCCGCCCGCCTGATGGCCGAAGATGGCGTCACCGATTATCACCACGCCAAGAAGAAGGCGGCCCGCCAGTTGGGGCTGACCGAGCATGTGCCCTTTCCCGACAATGCCGAAATTGACGCCGAGTTGCGCGCTTACCGCAGCCTCTATCAGGGCGAAAAGCACCCGGAATTGATCACCCGCCTGCGCCGGGCGGCGCTGGCGTTGCTGGCGGCGCTGGCCGATTTTCGCCCGTGGCTGACCGGCTCGGTGCTTGAAGGCACGGCGGGCGAGCATTCGCGGATCGACATTCTGATTTTTGCCGACAGCGCCAAGGAAGTTGAAATTTTTTTGCTCAACCGCGAAATTCCCTTTACGCACGGCACGCCGCACCACGAAAAAGCGGAGGCCGTGCTGGTGGTCGAGACTGAGGTTGCGACCGCCAATTTAATTGTCTTTCCGGTTGCCTGTGAGCGGATCAAGTTGAAATATCATGATGGCCGTCCGCGCCAACGGATCAGGGCGGAAGCATTGAGCGTCCTGTTGCAGGGGGCAGGGGCAGAAACCGACATGCTGGACAAATTGTAGCGATTTGCGGCAAACTTGCTGCCATGACGAAGCGAAAAACTGCCAAAACGACTGCCGCGCCGGAGCCGAAACCGCGCATTCTGGTCGTGCACGGGCCGAATCTCAACCTGCTCGGCACGCGGGAACCGGAGCATTATGGCCGGATGACCCTGTCCCACATCAATCTCTCCCTCGCCCGTCTGGCCGAGGCGGCGGGTGTCGAGCTGGACGCCTTTCAGAGCAATCACGAAGGGGCTTTGATCGAGCGCATCCATGCCGCGCGGGAGCAGGGGGTGCGGGCCATTATCATCAATCCGGCGGGCTATACGCATACCAGCGTCGCCCTGCGCGATGCCCTGGCTGCCGTCGCCATTCCCTTCGTCGAAGTGCATTTGTCCAATATCCATACCCGTGAGCCGTTCCGGCATCACTCGTATTTTTCCGATCTCGCCATCGGCGTGATTTGCGGCCTGGGCCATGACGGCTATCGGCTGGCGCTGGAATATCTGCTCAACAATATCGACATCAACATCGAATAAGCTGGCTTCTGTCGGCTTCTTGCGTCCAACGTGACGTCAAATGAACAAGGAAGGAACACCTCCATGGATTTGCGTAAACTCAAAAAACTGATCGACCTCGTGCAGGAATCCGGCATTTCCGAGCTGGAAGTGACCGAGGGCGAAGAAAAAGTCCGTATCGCCAAGCATTACGGCGCGGTCGCGGCAGCGCCGATGTCGCCGTACATGATGGCGGCGCCAATGGCCGCGCCGCTGACAGCCGCGCCCGGCGCGGCGGCGGGCAATGCCGACGACGAGGATGCTTTGCCCGAAGGCCATGTCGTCAAGTCGCCGATGGTCGGCACTTTTTACCGTTCGCCTTCGCCCGGCGCTGATGCTTTCGTCCAGGTCGGCCAGGTGGTCAAGGAGGGCGATACGCTGTGCATCATCGAAGCGATGAAGCTCCTGAACGAAATCGAGGCCGACGCGGGCGGCGTCGTCAAGGCGATTCTGGTCGAAAACGGCGAGCCGGTGGAATTCGGCCAGCCGCTCTTTGTCATCGGTTGAGCGGCCTTTCATGTTTGACAAAATTCTCATCGCCAACCGGGGCGAAATCGCGCTCCGCATCCAGCGCGCCTGCCGCGAACTCGGCATCAAAACCGTCGTCGTCCATTCCGAGGCCGACCGCGAAGCCAAGTATGTGAAGCTTGCCGACGAATCGGTCTGCATCGGCCCGGCGGCGTCATCGGCCAGTTATTTGAATGTCCCGGCGATTATTTCGGCGGCGGAAGTCTGCGACGCCCAGGCCATCCATCCGGGTTATGGCTTTCTTTCGGAAAATGCCGATTTCGCCGAGCGGGTCGAATCTTCCGGCTTCGTTTTCATCGGCCCACGGGCCGAAACGATCCGCCTGATGGGCGATAAAGTATCGGCCAAGGATGCGATGAAAGCCGCTGGCGTACCCTGCGTGCCCGGTTCCGAAGGCGCTTTGCCGGATGACCCGAAGGAAATCATCCGCATCGCCCGCGCCATCGGCTACCCGATCATCATCAAGGCGGCGGGCGGCGGCGGCGGACGCGGGATGCGCGTGGTGCACACCGAAGCGGCGCTGGTTAATGCGGTGGCCATGACGCGCCAGGAAGCCGGGCAGTTCTTCGGCAACCCGGCGGTGTATATGGAAAAGTATCTGGAAAACCCGCGCCACATCGAAATTCAGGTGCTCGCCGACCAGCACAAAAACGCCGTCTATCTCGGCGAACGCGATTGCTCGATGCAGCGCCGTCACCAGAAAATCATTGAAGAAGCGCCCGCGCCGCACATCCAGCCGCGGCTGATTACGCGCATCGGCGAACGTTGCGCCGACGCCTGCCGCAAGATCGGCTATCGCGGCGCGGGCACCTTTGAGTTCCTCTACGAGAACGGCGAGTTTTATTTCATCGAAATGAACACCCGGATTCAGGTCGAACATCCAGTCACCGAGATGATTACCGGTGTCGACCTCATTCAGGAGCAGATCCGCGTCGCGGCTGGCGAAAAATTGCGCCTGCGCCAAAAGGATGTGATGCTGCGCGGCCACGCCGTCGAATGCCGCATCAACGCCGAAGATCCCTACACGTTCGTGCCATCTCCCGGCAAGATCGAGGTTTATCACCCGCCTGGCGGCCCCGGTATCCGCGTCGATTCGCACATCTACCAGGGCTACCGCGTGCCGTCGCATTACGATTCGATGGTCGCCAAGGTCATCGCCTATGGCGACACCCGCGATCAGGCCATCCGCCGGATGCGCATCGCGCTGTCGGAAATGGGCATCGAAGGCATCAAAACCAATATCCCGCTGCATCAGGAACTGATGCTCGATGCCCGTTTCATCTACGGCGGCACCAGCATTCACTACCTCGAACAAAAACTCGCCGACAAGGGCGAAGTCAAGAGGCAAGGATGAGTTGGCAAAGCCTCAGTTTTCTGACTGAGGCGGCCAGCGCCGAGCCGTGGTGCGACGCGCTGCTCGATGTCGGCGCTTTGTCGGCGGCGGTTGAAGACGCCGACGCTGGCACGGCCAACGAAGAGCCGCAATTCGGCGAGCCAGGTTCGCTCAATACGCCGGGTTGGAAACGTTCGCGCATCGTCGCCCTGCTCGAAGCCGACGCCGATGTCAGCGTCCTGCTCGCCGCCGCCAGCGCGGCGACGGGATTGCCGGGCATCGTCGATTACACGCTTGAGCCAGTCGCCGAACAAAACTGGGTGCAGTTGACGCAAGCGCAATTTGAGCCAATCCAGATTTCATCCCGGCTGTGGATCGTCCCCTCGTGGCATGACAGTCCCGACCTGGCGGCGGTGAACCTCATTCTCGACCCCGGCATGGCCTTCGGCACCGGCTCGCACCCGACCACCCGGCTCTGTCTCGAATGGCTGGAAAGCCACGTCACGCCCGGCTGTTCCGTGCTCGATTA
>JAITWU010000160.1 GCA_031285115.1 Azonexus sp.
GACTCGCCTTCCCGCCGGGGGCCGCTATAAGCTGTCGCCGCCGTTATAATCGCCGCCCATGATTGCTCTGCGCCAAGTCACTTTCGCCCGCGCCGGTCGCCCGCTGGTCGTCGATGCTACGGTTCAACTGCATGCCGGCTGGAAAGTCGGCGTCGTCGGCGCCAACGGCAGCGGCAAATCCAGCCTCTTTGCCCTTTTGGCTGGCGAACTGCACGCCGAATCGGGCGCTGTCGAACTGCCCGCCGCCTGGCAAATCGCCCGCGTGGCGCAAGAAACCCCGGCCCTGCCGGATGCCGCCATCGACTTCGTGCTCGATGGCGACGTTGAGCTGCGCCGCATCGAACGCGAACTGGCCGCCGCTGAAAGCGTCGGCGACGGCGAAGCCATCGGCCATCTGCACGCCCGCTATGGCGAAATCGGCGGCTATTCGGCCAAGGCCCGCGCCGCTGAAGTCTTGCACGGCCTCGGCTTTACGGACGCCGATTTCACCCGTCCAGTCGCCGATTTTTCCGGCGGCTGGCGGGTTCGCCTCAATCTCGCCCGCGCCTTGTCCTGCCGCGCCGATCTGCTGCTCCTCGATGAACCGACCAATCACCTCGATCTCGACACCGTGCTGTGGCTCGAACAGTGGCTCAAAAACACAGCGGCGACGCTGCTCCTCATTTCGCACGACCGTGATTTTCTCGATGCCGTCGCCGGTCACATTCTCGCCATCGACCTGCAACGCCTGACGCTCACCAGCGGCGGCTATTCCGACTACGAGCGCGCCCGCGCCGCGCGGCTCGCCAGCCAGCAAGCCGCCTTTGCCGCGCAGCAGCGCGAAATCGCCCATCTCAACAGCTTCATCGAGCGTTTTCGCGCCAAGGCGACCAAAGCCCGGCAGGCGCAAAGTCGCATCAAAATGCTCGAACGCATGGAAACGGTGGCCGCCGCCCATGTCGATTCACCCTTTCACTTTGCTTTCCCCGCCCCCAACGCCCTGCCCGACCCGCTGCTGGTCATCGAAAACGCCGCCGCCGCTTACGCCGGGCGGCCGATTCTCGAAAAAGTCTCGCTGACGCTGCGGCCCGGCTGCCGTATCGGTTTGCTCGGGCAAAACGGTGCGGGCAAATCGACCCTCATCAAACTGCTGGCCGCCGCGCTGCCGCAGCAAGGCGGCGAAAGAAAAGAAGCCAAAGCCCTCAACATCGGCTATTTCGCCCAGCACCAGCTCGAACAACTGCGCCCCGACGAATCGCCCCTGCAACACCTGCTGCGCCTTGAGCCGACGACGCCGGAGCAAGCCTTGCGCGACTATCTCGGCGGCTTCGATTTTCGCGGCGACATGGCGACGCGCCCGGTCGCGCCTTTTTCCGGCGGCGAAAAATCGCGGCTGGCGCTGGCCCTGCTCATTCGCGCCAAGCCCAACCTGCTGCTGCTCGATGAGCCGACCAACCACCTCGATCTCGAAATGCGCGAGGCGCTCACCTTCGCGCTGCAAGACTACGAAGGCGGCATGATCGTCGTCTCGCACGACCGCCATCTGCTGCGCACCTGCGCCGACGAACTGCTGCTCGTCGCCGATAGCCGCGTCACCGAATTTGACGGCGACCTCGACGACTATGCCGCCTGGCTCGCCAGCCGCCGCAATATGGCAAAAACCGCGCCGCCGGAAGTTTCCGCCGAAAAAAGCGGACGCCAGCAACAACGCGCCGAAAGCAAAGCCGACCGCCACGCCCTGCTCGCCCGGCGGCGGCCACTCATCAAGGAAATCGGGCAACTGGAAAAACAGCTTGCCGACTGGCACGCGGACAAGGCGGCGCTCGAAGCGCAATTCGCCGATCCCGATTTCTACACCCGCGCCGACCGCGCCCAAAGCGAAGAACTGCACCGCCAGGCGGCAGCCCTCGGCGAACAGATCGAAGCGGCGGAATATCGCTGGCTCGAATTACACGAAACGCTGGAGGCGCTGCCGTCGCCGGATTGAGTTGGCGGGGATTCTGAAACGCCGCCGATCAGTCCCGGTACGCCGTCGGATCAGCCATTCCGGCGGCGGCAAAGCCTGCCGCGCGCAGGCGGCAGGCGTCGCACAGGCCGCAGGCGCGGCCTTCGGCGTCGGCCTGGTAGCAGGAGACGGTGAGTCCGTAATCAACGCCCAGGGCGCTGCCGGTGCGGATGATGTCGGCTTTTGAGAGGTCGATCAGCGGCGCGTGGATGGTAAGTTTGCGGCCTTCGACTGCGGCTTTGGTGGCGAGGTTGGCCATGTGCTCGAAGGCGGCGATGTATTCGGGGCGGCAGTCCGGGTAGCCGGAGTAGTCGACGGCGTTGACGCCGATGAAAATGTCGCGGCTGCCCAGCACTTCGGCCCAGGCCAGCGCCAGCGAGAGCATGATGGTATTGCGGGCGGGCACATAGGTGACGGGAATGCCCGGCTGCACGCCAGCGGTCGGGATGGCAATCGAGCTGTCGGTCAAGGCCGAGCCGCCAAACTGCGCCAGGCCAAAGTTGATGACGCGCTGGCCGACCGCGCCCAGCGCCGAGGCGACGCGGGCGGCGGCGGCGAGTTCGGCGTTGTGCCGCTGGCCGTAGTCGAAGGAGAGGCAATGACAGGCAAAGCCTTGGTCGCGGGCAATGGCGAGACAGGTGGCGGAATCGAGTCCGCCCGAAAGCAGAACGACGGCTGGCGGCATTCCTGCGAGCGGTCGGCTCATTGCCTGACCAGAAAGCCGATTTGGCGCTCGGTCAGCGTCTCGTCGCCAAGATTGAGAGTCACCAGACGGCGCAGATGGGTGATGCTGTCGATGTCGATTTCACGGCAGGCCAGACCCAGATGTTTGCCCTGGTGGTGAACGATGGTGATTTCCATGCGGATGATGTCGTCGGCGTCGAGCCGAACCTTCAATGCGCCGTTGTCGCCGATGAGGACGTAAAGCGGGTCGAGCGGCTCGACCAGAGCGCCTTTGAGCGACAGATCGAGAATATTGACGGCATGTTCGCCGTTTTTCAGGGTCAGACTGGCTTTTGCCGTGAACGGAATACGCGCAAACTGGCGGCGATTGCTGTTCATGATGTTTCCCTTGTCATTTTCCCGGAATGTTACCCCAAAGCACTTTGTGCAACTGCAACTGGAAGCGGACGTTCAGCCCGTCGGCGAGAATCCACCCGGCCAGCGCGACCGGCTCGATCAAGCCTTGCGCCGGGGAGAGCAGCACCGGGCAGATGGCGTCGAGACGGTGTTCGGCGATGGTTTGCCGCGCCCAGTCGTAATCGGCGCGTGAAGCGATGATGATCTTGATTTCGTCGCGGGCATTCAGGGCGGCAAGGTTTTGCCAGCGGTTGCGCTCGCATTCGCCGGAATCCGGCGCTTTCAAGTCCATGATGCGCGAGACGCGGGCGTCGACGGCGGCGATGTCGAGCGCCCCGGAGGTTTCCAGCGAAACGTCGTAACCGGCCTCGCACAGGGCGGTCAGCAGCGGCAGGCAATCTTTTTGCGCCAGCGGCTCGCCGCCGGTGACGCAGACGTGGCGGGTCGGGTAACGGGCGACTTCGGCCAATACGGCGGCAATGTCGGATGACTCGCCGCCGCTGAAGCTGTAAGTCGTGTCACACCACAGGCAGCGCAGCGGGCAGCCGCTGAGGCGGATGAACACGGTCGGCAGACCCACCCGCGTCGCTTCGCCCTGCAAGGAAAAGAAAATTTCTGAGAGTCGCAGGGCCAATTACTTTTTCAACCGTTGTTGCGCGGTTTCCGCCGCTGGCGTGCCGGGGAAGTTCTTGACCACGGTTTCCAGCGAACGCCGGGCGCCGGTCGCATTGCCGAGTTCCTTCTGGCAGGTGGCGATTGCCAGCCAGGCGTCGGCTGCTTTCGGGTTGCTCGGGTAGCGGGTGGTGACGACGCTTTGCGCCTCAATCGCCTTGGTGCAGTTGCGCTGGGCGTACCAGGCGTTGCCGAGCCAGTATTGGGCGTTGGGCGCAAGGCTGCTGTCCGGGTGCTGGTCGACGAAGGCGGCAAAGGCCGCCGCCGCTTCCTTGTAGCGGGCGGCCTTGAAGTCGCCGAGGGCGGCTTCGTATTCCTGCTCGCCGCCAGCAGTGTCCTGGCTTGTCGCGGCAGCGGGCGGCGTGGTCGGGCTTGTCTCCAGCTTGCGCAGGCGGCTGTCGAGATCGAGATAGAAATCCTGCTGGCGCTTGTTGGCGGTTTCCAGGTCGTAATTCAAGGTCTCGATCTGGCCGCGCAGACGGGCGATTTCTTCCGTCTGGCGTTGCAGTTGCGCTTGCAGTTCAAGCTGGGCGCGCGCTTGCTGCTCGGCCCGCGCCTCGCTCTTGATGCGCAGGTCGGCAATCTGCCGCCGCGCCTCATCGTCGTCGAACATGCCAGCCCAAGCGACATTGACGCTCAGGATAGCCGCCAACGGCAGGGCAATGCGAAGCCCGCGCATGGTCAGAACTCGCCGCGGCCGTCAGCAGCGCGGTAGAGAATGTCGGAACGGCGGTTTTCCGCCCAGGCGGTTTCGTCGCTGGCCGGGTTTTTCGGCTTTTCTTCGCCGAGGCTCACCGATTCAACCTGATCTTCCCTGGCGCCCAAGAGCACCAGCGAGCGTTTCACGGCGTCGGCGCGTTTCTGGCCGAGGGAGAGGTTGTATTCGCGGCTGCCGCGCTCGTCGGTGTTGCCCTGAATCAGCACCTTGAAACCGCGATTGTCGACAAGGAATTTGGCGTGCGCGGCGACCAGATCCTGATATTCGGCCTTGATGTCGTAGCGGTCGAGGTCGAAGTAAATGCTGCGCTGGGAAAGTTTGCTCTTGGGATCGGTCAGCGCCTTGGGCAGGCCGCTCGCGTCGAGGCTGCCAGCATCGACGGTGGTCACGGTATTGCCGCCGCTGCGGGTTTCGACCGGCGCGCCGGTGGTGCCGTCTTCCGGCAGCGGCGTGGTGGTGCAGCCCAAAATCAGAGCGGATAAAAGGGCGGGGATGATCAGTTTGTTCATGGCTTTCTCCATTGGGGTTGACGGCGGGTGCTACTTCAGAAACGGCCCCCAGGCCGGTTCGCGCACGTCGCCAGCGGCGACTGAGAGACGTTGCTTGATGCGGCCATCGCTCGATACGGCGGACAAAATGCCGCGCCCGCCGATTTCGGTGGCGATCAGGATCATGCGGCTGTTGGGGGCGAAACTGGGGGATTCATCTTTATTGGAATCGGTCAAAACCTGCACCTGACGGCTGGCCAGATCCATCACCGCGAGTTGAAAACGGCCCTCGCGGCGGGTGATGAAAGCGAGCGTTTTGCCATCAGGCGCGGGCCGTGGCGAGACGTTGTAATTACCCTCGAAGCTGACGCGCTGGACATCGCTGCCGCCTGCCGTCATGCGGTAAATCTGCGGGCTGCCGCCACGGTCGGATGTGAAATAGAGGCTGCCGTCGGCGGCGAAGCGCGGCTCGGTGTCGATGCCAGGCGAAGCGGCCAGGCGCTGCGGCATCCCGCTGCCATCAGCATTGACCAGATAGATTTGCGAATTGCCGTCTTTCGACAACACCACGGCCAGACGGCTGCCATCGGGCGACCAGGCGGGGGCCGAGTTCGAGCCTTTCTGGTTGGCGACGACCGTGCGGCGGCCCGAGGCGAGCGAATGAACATAGACGATGGGCTTCTTTTTCTCGAAGGAGACATAAGCGAGACGGCTGCCATCGGGCGACCAGACCGGCGAGATGATCGGCTCGGTGGAAGTCAGCGCGGTGGCCGCGCCCTGCCCGTCGGCATCGGCGATTTGCAGCAGGAACTGGCCACGGGCCTTGACGACATAAGCGATGCGGGTCGAGAAAACGCCTTTTTCGCCGGTCAGTTTTTCGTAAATGAAATCGGCGATGCGATGCCCGGCGGTGCGCAACTGCTCGTTGCCGGTAATGTAAGCCGCGCCGCCCAAAGTCAGCGATTTTTGCGTGTCGTAAAGGCGAAAACGCGCTTCCAACCGACCGTCGGCGGTGCGTTGCACGCTCCCGGCGGCGATGGCGTCAGCGCCACGGCTTTTCCAGTTGGCGTAGTCGATGGGTGAATTTTCGTCGAGGCCGGGGGAGCCTGCTTCAACCAGCTTGAAGAGACCGCTGCGTTCGAGATCGGAACGCACCGTGCCAGCGATGACGCGGGCGGCAACGCTGTCGCCGGCAAAATCGGCAATGGCGAGCGGAATGCGGTTGGCCCCAGCGCCGGTGATTTCGATGGAAAGCTGGGCCTGAGCGCCGACGACAGCGCCAAGGAGGACGAAAAAGAGGCAAAGACGGTGAAAAATTCGGGACATGGGACTGATTCTCGGCAAATTTGGCGGGATTTTACTCGTCAAACGGCTTGTATTTGATTTCCAGCTCGCGCTGGAACAAGGCGGGATCGTCGGGCTTGGGCAGCGGCGAGGATTTGAGAATCGCCCGCTCGATGGCGGCATCGAGCGCCTGATTGCCGCTGGAACGCTTCAAGCGCACGGCCAGCACCTCGCCGCCCGGCAATTGCGTGACGCTGAAAACGGCTTCCGGATTTCCGGAAATATTGGGCGGCAAGACGGTGTTGCCGCGAACCTTGCCGCGAATTTTTCCGGCGTAAGTTTCAAGGCCGCGCTGCCCGGCGGCTTTTCTTTCGGCTTCAGCGATGGCGGCGCGGCGGTTTTGTTCCGCCGTCGCTTGCCGTTCGCTTTCTTCACGCGCCAGAGCGTCCTTGAAAGCGTCGACTGGCGGCGCGGGTCTGGTTTCAGGCTTGGCCTCGGGTTTGGCCTTGGGCGGCTCCGGCTTGGGCGGTTGAGGCTTTGGCGGCTCCGGCTTTTTCTTGTCTTCCTTGACCGCAATATCGGGTTTTTTCGGCGTTTCCACCTTGAGTGGCGGCGGTTCGGGTTTCTTTGGCGCTTCGACCGGCTTGGGCGGCGGCGCTGGCGGTTCGACGCGGGTTGCCTGTTGCGGCGTTGGCGACCACAGTTCGACATCCATCGTTTCCGGCTGGCTGCGCTTCCACTGCACGCCGAGGAACAAGGCGCCGATCAGGGCCGCATGAACGAGCAGCGTCAGGGTCAGCGCCTTTTTCTTGCCGGGTTCCTGAGCGTTATCGGGCGGCATGGCTTATTTGACCGAAGTTTCCAGCGCGACGCGGGCAAAACCCTGCTTTTTCACTTCGTCGAGGGTTTCGATCACGGCGCGGTAGGTGATTTCCTTGTCACCGGCAATCAGCACCGGGATGTCCGGCGATTTTTCGCGCTGCGCCCGCAAGGCGTCGCGCAGGGCGCGGCTGTCGCCGAGTTTCTGCTCCTTGCCGTTGACATCAAAGAGCGACAAAGCGCCGTCCCGGTCGATCTGCACGCGCAGGAATTTATCCGGCTTTTGCGGCGCGGCGCCGGTTGAAGGCAGCTCGACCGAGCCGGAGGTCATCATCGGCGTCGCCACCATGAAGATGACGAGCAGCACCAGCATCACGTCGATATACGGGACGACGTTGATTTCTTTTTTGAGACGGCGCTGGCGCATGGCGATTTACCGCATCTGCCGCTGGAGGATGTTGGAAAACTCCTC
>JAITWU010000390.1 GCA_031285115.1 Azonexus sp.
CTCGCCGTCGCGGCGCGACATCAGTCCTTCAATAATGGCGCCTTGCGGGATTTCAATGAGCGAATATTCAATATCGCCGACGATGCGCGCCCCGGCCTGAGCCTCAATCGACTCGTCGACACAGACATTGCCCACTATCGTGCCGTTGGTCAGCAGGCAGCCGACATGCACCGCGCCTTCAATCCGCCCCTGTTGGCCCAACACCAGCGTGGTTGCGCCAGCGTCATCGGCGGCCTCGACATTGCCGATGACGACGCCATCAATCCGCAAGCCGCCGGTAAAACGGATATTGCCCTCGATTTTCATACCCGCGCCAATCAGATTATCAATACGTCTGAGCGGCGAGCTATCGGTTTTTTTGTTCCACATCGCTTTCTCCTGTTGGCGGATTTATGATTTTTGAATATGCCTGATGACCAAAGAAATAATTGAATGGGTTAATTCTATTTCAATATCAAGCGGAGAAAGCTCACAAAACCTCACAGTTTTGATTCAGGCGTCCGGCATAAAAAATCCTGTAAAACACCAAAGGCATATTCATTTTCCGGCCTTTCTTTCGGTAATGCCCGCAATGACGCAGGCGGCCAAAAAATGAGCAATCGCCGCCGCCGTGCGATAATCCGCCGCTATGCTGCTCACCGCCACCCGCGGGCTGATTGCCCACGCCGCCCCGATTCTCGTTGCCCAACTGGCCTCGATCGGCATGATGGTGATCGACACGGCGGTGCTCGGCCACGTCAGTCCGGAAGATCTGGCGACCGTCGCCATCGGCGGCGGCATTCATATCGCTGTGTTGTTCGCGCTGGCCGGGGTGTTGCAGGCGGTTGGCCCGGTGGTCGCGCAGTTGCACGGGGCGCGGCGCGATGGCGAAGTGGCGGGCGTGCTGCAACAGGGTTTCTGGCTGGCGCTGCTGATGACTTTGCCGGGCATGTGGTTTCTCTATCATCCGGATGTGGTGCTTGGCCTGTCGAGCATGGATGCGGCGGTTGAGGCCAAGGTTCGCGCTTATCTCGCGCTGCTCGCCTGGGGGCTGCCTGCTTCGCTCTGCTACCGGGCTTTTTACGCTTTCTGCAACGCGCTTGGCAAGCCGCGCGTGTTGATGGGCATGGGCATCGCCGCGCTCGCCGTCCATGCTGTCCTGGCCTGGGGGCTGGCGCTCGCGGGCTGGTTTGGCGAACCGCTCGGCGCGGTCGGTTGCGCCTTGTCGAACGTCATCATCGCCTGGCTCGCTTGTCTCGCGGGCGCCGCCTGGCTGGGTTTGGGGTCGCTCGGCCAGCGTTACCGGCCTTTTGCCAACTGGCAAAGACCAAACTGGACGCGCTGGCGCGAATTGCTGCGTTTGGGCATCCCGATGGGTTTGTCCAATTTCATCGAAATCACCTCTTTTACGCTGATTGCGCTGTTCATCGCGCCGCTCGGGGCGACGGTGGTGGCCGGGCATCGCATCGTCGCCAATCTGGCGGCCTTTATTTACATGTTGCCGCTGGCGCTCGCCATCGCCACGCTGGCCGCTGTCGGTCAGGCGGTCGGTGCGCGCGACTGGGCGCTGGCGCGGGCCAATGTGCGGGCCAGCTTGCTGCTCGCCACATTGCTCGCCACGCTCGCCGGTCTTGGCATCTGGTTGACGGCCTGGCCCTTGGTGGCGCTCGGCACCGACGATCCGGCGGTGCGCGAGGTGGCGGTCGGCCTGGTCATTTATGTTGCCGTCTATCAGTTTGGCGATGCCTTGCAGACGGTGGCCGGTCACGTTTTGCGCGCCTGCCGCGTGACCTTTGCGCCGATGCTGGCGCAAACGCTGTGTTTCTGGGTGGTTGGCCTGGCGGGCGGGGCCTGGCTGTGTTATCGCGGGCCGGTGATGGGCGTTGCCGGGTTCTGGCTGGCGACCCTGATCGGCATCGCGCTGGCGGCGGCGTTGCTGCTGCCTTTGATGTGGCGAACCTTGCGGGCGCTTGAATCGACCCCGTAATAGCAGCCCCGTAATTATGTATTTTTGACGGCCATCGGCGGCTCTCTGTGCTAACATCGCCGGTCCGGATCGCGGTTGCCGCGCGGCGCGGCAAGATTGCCGCCGGGGACTGAAAACTCAACCAAAGCAAGGAAAGCGCATGAAAATTCACGAATATCAGGGCAAGCAAATCCTGAAGAAATTCGGCGTTACGGTGCCACGCGGGATTCACTGCACGACCGTCGATGAAGCGGTCAAGGCGGCTGAAACCCTGGGCGGCAAAGTCTGGGTGGTCAAGGCCCAGATTCACGCCGGGGGGCGGGGCAAGGGCGGCGGCGTCAAGGTTGCCACGTCGCTCGACAAAGTCCGCGAATACGCCGGGCAGATTCTCGGTATGCAGCTCGTCACGCACCAGACCGGCCCGGCCGGGCAGAAAGTCCGCCATCTGCTGATCGAAGAAGGCGCTGATATTCAGCACGAATACTACGTCGCCGCGCTGACCGACCGCGCCACGCAAACGGTGGCGATAATGGCCTCCTACGAAGGCGGCATGGACATCGAGGAAGTCGCCCACAAGACGCCGGAAAAAATCGTCAAGGTTTTTGTGAACCCGCTGCTCGGCCTGACCGATGAGCAGGCGCTGACGCTGGCTAAAGGCATGGGCATGAATGAGGCGTCCATTGGCCGCTGCGTCGATACGCTCAAAAAGCTCTACACCTGCTACATGGAGACGGATGCCTCGCTTGCCGAAATCAACCCGCTCATCCACGAGGGCGACGGCACGGTCAAGGCGCTCGACGCCAAGTTCAATTTCGATTCAAACGCCCTTTACCGCCAGCCGGAAATCGTCGCCATGCGCGATCTGGACGAAGAAGACGCCGATGAAATCGAAGCTTCCAAATTCGATCTCGCCTACATTTCGCTCGACGGCAATATCGGCTGCCTCGTCAATGGCGCGGGTCTGGCTATGGCGACGATGGACACCATCAAGCTCTTTGGCGCGGAACCGGCCAACTTTCTCGACGTTGGCGGCGGCGCGACCACGGAAAAAGTCACCGAAGCCTTCAAGATCATGCTCAAGAACCCCAAGGTCAAGGGCATTCTGGTCAATATCTTCGGCGGCATCATGCGCTGCGACACCATCGCCACCGGCGTCGTCGCCGCCGCCCGCGAAGTGAAACTGTCGGTGCCGCTGGTGGTGCGCATGAAAGGCACCAACGAAGACCTCGGCAAGAAGATCCTCGCCGAATCCGGCCTGCCGATCATCGCCGCCGACACCATGGCGGAAGCCGCCACCAAGATCGTTGCCGCGGTCAAGTAAGGAGTTCCGAGCATGTCCATCCTGATTAACAAAGACACCAAAATCATCACCCAGGGGATCACCGGCAAGACCGGCCAGTTCCATACCGAAAAGTGCATCGAATACGCCAATGGCAAAAACTGCTT
>JAITWU010000282.1 GCA_031285115.1 Azonexus sp.
GGTCCCCCTCCCCATTGCTTCGCAACGGGGAGGATCTTGGAGCTACCGTGGTTTTCGATCCTCCCTATTGGCGCAGCCAATGGGGAGGGGGACCACGCGCAGCGTGGTGGAGGGGTCAATGGGGTGCAGATAACCAATTTACGGACAGGTTCTTGATCGCCGGTTCTGTAAATCATTGAGCGTTAAAGAATTTTGATGCTCCGGTCCTGTTTTCAAGCGTCGTTCACACTTTGTTCATCGACTTTTTGGTTAAATTAAGGATTTGTTAACCCGTTTGGGCGACAATCCAAAAAATTTTGGCGGCTCCGGCACATGAAGAAATCCATTCCCCTTTTTCTCGCCACGCTTTTGCTGGCTCATGGCAGCTTCGCGGACGCCGCGCTGTTTGTCGATTTGTCAGAGGCGCAGCGTCAGGGATTGGGGGTGGAAACACAGGCGGTTACCGCCGCCACCATCGGCAACGAGCGTTTTCCGGCGCGGGTGGTGGTGCCGCCAGCGCAGATGCGGATTGTCGCGGCGCCCGTGGCCGGGCGGCTGGAAATGCTGGCGGTCGTCCCTGGCGACACGGTCACGCAGGGCCAGGTGCTCGCCCGCCTGAGCAGCCCGCAGGCGCTCCAGTTGGAGCGCGATGTGCAGCAGGCAAGGGCGCAGGCAACTTTGTGGCGGCAGAATCTGCGGCGCGATGAGCAGCTTTTCAGCGAAGGTTTGATTGCCGAATCGCGCTTGCAGGCGACGCGGGCCGCCGCCGAGCAGGCGTTCGCCCAGGAAGCGGAAAGGCAGCGCGGGCTGCAACTGGTTGGCGGCAGCGGCGGCAAGGCGGGCGAGGCGCTGCCGCTGACTTCGCCGATTACCGGCGTGATTCTCGAAAAGGGGGCGCAACTTGGCCAGCGGGTCGAAGAGAGCGCAATCATCTACCGGGTCGCCAGTCTGTCGCCGCTGTGGGTCGAAATCCAGGCGCCGCTGACCATTGCCTCGGCCTTGCGCCGCGACATGCAGCTTCTGGTCGTGGCCCCGTCCTTGCGCGGCAAGCTGGTGAGCATCGGGCGGCTGGTCGATCCACTCAGCCAGACGGTGCTGGTGCGCGGCCAGATCGACGCTGGCGCGGAATCGCTGACGCCCGGCCAGATGCTCGAAGTCGAACTCGATGGTCATCTCAGCCACGGCATTCAGATGCCGGTTGCCGCCGTCATCCGCCACGGCGGCAAGGCGCTGGTTTTTGTCCAGTCGACGACGCCGGGACGCTATGAGGCGCGGGAGATCCGCATCATCGGCCAGGGCGGCGGCGCCATCGAAGTCGAAGGTTTGCCGCCCGGCGCGCAAGTGGTGGTCAAGGGCGCTTCCAGTCTCAAGGCGCTGCTTGGCGAGGATGGCAAAGACGGCGGAACCCCGTAATGCTGCACCGCTTGATCCGTTTTGCGCTGACCCAGCGCCTGCTCGTACTGGTGTTGACCGTGGCGCTGGCCGGGGCCGGGATTCAGGCTTTTCTCGGTTTGCCGATCGACGCTTTTCCCGATGTTTCGACGACGCAAGTCAAAATCATCCTCAAAGCGCCGGGGATGACGCCGGAAGAAGTGGAAATGCGGCTGGTCGTGCCAATCGAGCAGGAATTGCTCGGCATTCCCAATCAACGCCTGTTGCGCTCGACTTCCAAATACGCGCTGACCGACATTACCCTCGATTTCGAGGACGGCACTGATATTTACTGGGCGCGCCAGCAGGTTGGCGAGCGTCTGGCCGCCGCCATGGGCAATCTGCCGCCTGGCGTTACCGGCGGCATGGCCCCGATTACCACGCCCCTGGGCGAAATGTTCATGTTTACGGTCGAAGGCGATTTGCCGCTCGATGAAAAACGCTCCCTCCTCGAATGGGTGATCCGTCCGCAGTTGCGGACTTTGCCGGGGGTTGCCGAAGTCAACAGCCTGGGCGGCATGGTGCGCACCTTTGAAGTGATGCCCAATCCGCAGTTGCTGGCGGCGCGCGGCCTGTCGCTGGGCGCGCTGGAAGAGGCGCTCTCGGCCAATAACCGCAACGATGGCGCCGGTCGTCTGGCCGATGGCGAAGAAGCCCTGCTGGTGCGCGCCGAAGGGGCGATTGCCACGCTCGATGACGTGCGCGCCATCGTCATTCAGACCGATGGCGCATCGACCGTGCGCATCGGCGACATTGCCGAGGTGCGCTACGGCGCGCTGACCCGCTATGGCGCGGTGACGCAAAATGGCCGGGGCGAAACGGTCGAAGGACTGGTGCTCGGCCTGCGCGGGGCCAACGCCCGTTCGGTGGTCGAGAGCGTGAAAAAACGCCTGGCCGAGATTGCTCCCGCGCTACCCGATGGCGTGCGCATCGAGCCGTTTTATGATCGGGGAACGCTGGTTTCGCGCGCCGTCGGCACGGTTTCCAAGGCGCTGTATGAGGCCATTGCGCTCGTCGTCCTGCTGTTGCTGGCCTTTCTCGGCAATTTGCGGGCGGCGCTGGTGGTGGCGGTAATGCTGCCGCTGTCGGCGATGGCGACTTTCATTCTCATGCGTTTTTTCGGGCTGACAGCCAATCTCATGAGTCTGGGCGGTCTGGCTATCGCCATCGGGATGCTGGTCGATGCCGCCGTGGTCGTGGTCGAAAATATCGAAAGCCAGTTTGCCCACAGCGGCAACAAGCTGCCGCCGCTGCACATGATCTTTCGCGCCGCAAGCGAGGTGGCGACGCCGGTGGCTTCCGGCATCGCCATCATCATCATCGTCTTTTTGCCCTTGCTCACCTTGCAGGGGCTGGAAGGCAAAATGTTCGCGCCGGTGGCGCTGACCATCATCTTTGCGCTGGCCTCATCCCTTTTTCTGTCGCTGACGGTGGTGCCGGTGCTGGCTTCCTACCTGATCAGCCGGACCGGGCACGGCGACCCGTGGCTGGTGAGAAAACTCGCCGGTTTGTACGAACACGTCCTGCGCCTGGCTCTGGCGCATGGTCGCTTCTGTTTTATCGCAGCGACCTTGGCCTTGATGGCAGCGGGCGGCGCTTTTCTCCTGCTCGGCAAAAGTTTCATGCCGACGATGGATGAGGGCGACATGATCCTGCAACTGGAAAAGCTGCCGTCGATCGACCTCGGCCAAAGCATCGCCGTCGACAACCGCATCCAGCAGGCCATTTTGACCAAAGTGCCGGAGATCAAAGCCATCGTCGCCCGCACCGGCTCCGACGAACTCGGCCTCGACCCGATGGGGCTGAACCAGAGCGACACCTTTCTCGCCCTCCAGCCGCGCGAGACCTGGCGCAATCCCGATCCGGCCTGGTTGAGCGACCAGTTGCGGGTGGTGATGGAAGATTTTCCCGGCATCGATTATTCCTTCACCCAGCCCATCGAAATGCGCGTTTCCGAAATGCTGACCGGCGTGCGCGGCGATCTGGCGATCAAGATTTACGGCCCGGATCTTGGGCAATTGAACCGGCTGGCGGCGGAAATCAAGAAAATTGTCGAAAAAATCCCCGGCGCGGAAGACACGCTGTTCATCAAAAACGATGGCGTGCAATACCTCAAACTTGCCATCGACCGCCTCGCCGCCGGGCGCAACGGCCTTTCCATCGACGCCGTCCAGAACGACCTGAAGGCGCTGCTCGAAGGCCGCACGGCGGGCACCGTCATTGAAGCCGGGCGGCGCATTCCGGTCGTTCTGCGCGGCCCGGAAAATCTGCGCGCCTCCCCCGCCGATTTCCGCGATCTGCGTATCGCGCGGCCTGACGGCGGCAGCGTGCCCTTGTCCGATGTCGCCCATATCGAGCGCGTCGACGGCCCGGTCAAGGTCGACCGCGAAAATGCCCAACGTTATGTCGTCGTCCAGTCGAACGTCCGTGGCCGCGATCTGGTCGGCTTCGTGGACGAAGCGAAGGAAAAAATCGCGGGCGGCGTCAAGCTGCCGTCCGGTTATCATCTGGCCTGGGGCGGCCAGTTCGAGAACCAGCAACGCGCCGCCACCCGGCTGATGATCGTGGTTCCCGTGGCGCTGGCGCTGATTTTTCTCATCCTCTTTTCCATTTTTGGCTCGGTGCGCCAAGCGTTGCTGATTTTGTCCAACATTCCCTTCGCCCTGGTCGGCGGCATTTTCGCCCTGCTCCTTGCTGGCGAATATCTCTCGGTGCCAGCTTCGGTCGGCTTTATCGCGCTGCTTGGCATCGCCGTCTTGAATGGCGTCGTCATGGTCAGCTATTTCAATCAACTGCTGGCCCAGGGGATGCCGATAGCCGAAGTCATCGTCGTTGGCGCGAGAAGGCGCTTGCGGCCAGTCATGATGACGGCTTCAATCGCCACCTTCGGCCTCATCCCGATGCTTTTCGCCAGCGGCCCCGGCTCGGAAGTGCAGCGGCCTCTCGCCATCGTCGTCATCGGCGGTCTGGTGACGGCGACGGCGCTGACGCTGGTGCTGCTGCCAATCCTCTTCCGCCGTTTTGGCCTGCCGCCGAAACGGCCATTCCACGAAGCGACCAATGGATAAAGTGCTCGTCACCCTCGTCATGTCCAAGCGGCTCACCCAGGCTGTCGAAGATTTGCTGCTCTCCTGCGATCTGGTCAGCGGCTTTACCACCAGCAGCGCCGATGGTCACGGCATCACCGTCGAACTGATCGACACCGGCGAACAGGTCGCCGGTCACGCCGCCCGCACCATCATCCGCATGGTCGGCAGCGAGAGCGACATGCGCGGCGTGCTCGCCATCATCAAAGAACAACTGCCGAACGCCAACATGTTTTTCTGGATGACGCCGCTGATCGACATGGGGCATCTATGAAACGCGCCGCATGGCTCCTTCTGTGCGCCTGGGCCGCCTGGGCTGGCCTTGCCGCCGCCCAGACCATGCCCGGCCTGCCGTCTGACGATCTGGTCCGGCAAGCCTTGCGGGATCATCCCGGCATTCTCGCAGCCGAAAGTGAAGTCGAGCAGGAAATCGCCAACCGGGACCGCCTCGAAGCCGGCGAGTACGAATGGAATCTGCGCCTCGGCGGTCAGCAGCGGCGGGTGCGCGAAGACAATGACCCGATTCATCATTACCGCGAATGGAACGCCACGCTTGAGCGCCCCTTGCGTCTGCCGGGCAAAGCCGCGACCGACAGCGACATCGGCAACACCGGCATCGCCCGCGCCGAAGCCGCCCGCGACGAAGCCCGACACGAACTGATGCGCGATCTCCTCAAAACCTGGTTCGCCTGGCAGAAGGAAAACGCCGCCGCCGACCAATGGGCGGCGCAAGTCAAACTGATCGACAAACAGGCGCAAATGGTCAAGCGGCGCCAGCAACTCGGCGACGCCTCGCGGCTCGAAACCATCCAGGCTGAAGCCGCGCTGGCGCAAACCAAGGCGCAATGGATACAAGCCGTCTGGCGTCAGCAGGCCGCCCGCGAAACCTTGCGCCGCCGCTACCCGGCGCTGGCCGGGGCCGAACCCGCCAATGCCGACGAACCGCAGCTCATCGCTGGCGGCAATGAAGAATGGCAGACCGCCATCGCCGAACACAGCCACCAGCTCCTCCTCGCCCGGCAAGAGACCCGCCTTGCTCAACTCAATGCGACGCGAGCGCGCCAGAACCGCATCCCCGATCCGAGCATCGGAGTGACTTTTTCGAGCGAACACAGCGGCGAAGAACACATCGTCGGCGGCTACATCAGTATTCCGCTGCCCGGCGCAGCGCGCAGCGCCGCCGAACGCAGCGCCCAGGCGGCGGCTGACGCGGCGCGCTACCGGGAAGCGGCGCTGACCCGGCAAATTGCCCTCAACACTGTGACCAAACTCCAGTCAGCGCGCGCCGCCTACGCCACCTGGCAAGCCAGCCGCTCGGCCACGGCGCAGCTCAAAGAAGCCGCCACCAAAGCCGCCCGCGCCCACCAACTGGGCGAAGGCAGCCTCCACGACTGGCTGTCGGTGTTGCGTCAGGCCAATGAATCAGAACTCGCCAGCCGCCAAAACCAGTTCGAGACCCTGGAACAGTCGGCGAACCTTATGCTCGACGCCCACCGGATCTGGGAGTTCGGCTACGAGTAGAGCGGCCAGCCATTTTTGGCCGGGGACGCTTGATAAATACAAGCTATCAAAACCATTGCTCTGTTTTGATAGAAACAATTATGCCGTCGGCTTAACATGACCCTTCCGATTTCCCGGTAACCTTGGACGAAAGGAGTCATCCATGAGCAACGAAAGCAAGTGCCCGTTCGCGGGCGGCGCGGTCAGGGCGAGCGCCCAGTCGAATCGCAACTGGTGGCCGCAGCAGTTGAATCTGAACATCCTGCACCAGCACGCCCCGGCCTCGAACCCGCTGGATGCGGGTTTCGACTACGCCGCCGAGTTCAAAAAACTCGATTTCGCGGCGCTGAAAAAAGATCTGACGGCGCTGATGACCGACTCCCAGGACTGGTGGCCCGCCGACTGGGGCCATTACGGCGGCCTCATGGTGCGCATGGCCTGGCACAGCGCCGGGACTTATCGCACAGCCGACGGGCGCGGCGGCGCCGGGCACGGCAACCAGCGGTTCGCGCCCTTGAATAGCTGGCCGGACAACACCAACCTCGACAAGGCGCGGCGCTTGCTGTGGCCGGTCAAGCAGAAATACGGCAACCGGATTTCCTGGGGCGATTTGATGATCCTCGCCGGTAACGTCGCGCTGGAGTCGATGGGCTTCAAGACCTTCGGCTTTGGCGGCGGTCGCGTCGACATCTGGCAGCCGGAAGAAGACACCTACTGGGGGGCGGAAAAAGAATGGCTGGCGACGAGCGACAAGCCAAACAGCCGCTATTCCGGCGAGCGCCAACTGGATAACCCGCTCGCCGCCGTGCAGATGGGCCTCATCTACGTGAATCCGGAAGGCCCGGACGGCAACGCCGATCCGCTCGCCGCCGCCCGCGACATCCGCGAAACCTTCGCCCGCATGGCGATGGATGATGAAGAAACGGTCGCCCTCATCGCTGGCGGCCACACCTTTGGCAAAACCCACGGCGCGGGGCCTGCTTCGCACGTCGGGCCGGAGCCGGAAGCCGCGCCGCTGGAGGCGCAGGGCCTGGGCTGGGCGAGCAGCTTTGGCAGCGGCAAGGGGGCCGACACGATCACCAGCGGCCTCGAAGTGATCTGGACGACGACGCCAACCAAGTGGAGCGCCAATTTTTTCTGGAACCTCTTTGGTTACGAGTGGGAACTCAGCAAGAGTCCGGCGGGCGCGCAGCAGTGGGTCGCCAAGGGCGCGGGGGCGACGATTCCCGACGCTTTCGATGCCAACAAAAAGCATGTGCCGACCATGCTCACCACCGACCTCTCGCTGCGCTTTGACCCGGCTTACGAGAAAATTTCCCGCCGTTTCATGGAAAACCCCGACCAGTTCGCCGACGCCTTCGCCCGCGCCTGGTTCAAGCTGACGCACCGCGACATGGGGCCGAAAGCCCGCTACCTCGGCCCGGAAGTACCCGCCGAAGATTTGCTCTGGCAAGACCCGCTGCCCGCCGTCGAGCATCCCCTGATCGACGCAACGGAGGCCGCCAGCCTGAAAGCCCGGATTCTCGGCAGCGGCCTTTCTATCGCTGAACTGGTCGCCACCGCCTGGGCCTCGGCCTCGACCTTCCGTGGTTCCGACAAGCGCGGCGGCGCCAACGGCGCGCGCATTCGCCTCGCGCCGCAAAAAGATTGGGCCGTCAACCAGCCGGAGCAACTGGCTAAAGCGCTGGCGGCGCTCGAAGGCGTCCAGCGTGAATTCAACAGCGGCGGCAAAAAAGTCTCGCTCGCCGATTTGATCGTCCTCGGCGGCAACGCGGCGGTCGAAGCGGCGGCCAGGGCGGCAGGTGTGACGGTCGACATCCCGTTTGCGCCGGGCCGCGCCGATGCGACAGCGGAACAGACCGACGCCGTTTCCTTCGCGCCGCTCGAACCCATCGTCGATGGTTTCCGTAATTACCAGCAGCGGCGTTTCAGTATTCCGGCGGAAGAATTCCTCATCGACCGGGCGCAGTTGCTCACCCTGAGCGCCCCGGAAATGACCGTTCTCATCGGCGGCCTGCGCGTTCTTGGCGCCAATGCGGGCGGCTCGACGGAGGGCGTGTTCACCGAGCGCCCCGGCGTTTTGAGTAACGATTTCTTCGTCAATCTGCTCGACATGGCGACGGTGTGGCAGCCGACTTCGGAAACGGCGGAAAGCTTCACTGGCCGCGACCGCCAAACCGGCGAAGCGAAGTGGACGGCCAGCCGGGTCGATCTCGTCTTTGGCGCCAACTCACAGCTCCGCGCCATTGCCGAGGTCTATGCCCAGCGCGGCAGCGAAGAGAAATTCATCCGCGACTTTGCCGCCGCCTGGAACAAGGTGATGAATCTGGATCGCTTTGATTTGAGGCAGTAATTCCGTCTCCAATTCAATGCGTTCAGAAATGCGCGCGGTTTTCTCCCTCTCCCTTGATGGGAGAGGGCTGGGGAGAGGGTGTACTGAGCTTGGCGCGAAGCACAGCGGCCCAATCGTCGCTCCCCCGGCCCCTCTCCCACGAGGGGAGAGGGGAGGAATGACAACGCTGACTCGCTTCCCGCCGACGCGAGGATAACGAGAACGCCGCCGCAACCCCCGTCCTTCCCGCGCCGACCGGAAACCAGAGCACCCCCAAGCCACGGCCCCGACCGTGGCTTTTTTACGCGCTTTGCACAAACAAGAACAATTCTTGTTTACAAAG
>JAITWU010000175.1 GCA_031285115.1 Azonexus sp.
CGGGATCGAACGCCTCGCGCCGCGTGCTGACCGCGTGGAGCGCCACCGAAAACCTCTGGATGCGGCCAGTGCTGACCGTCGATGACCATCTGATCCTGCGCGCCCTCCTGAGAACCGGAGCCGGCGTCAGCCTGTTGACCCAGGGCGCCTTCATCGAAGACCAGCGCGCGGGGCTCCTGCGTTCCATCCCCTTGTCCCCCGCTGTCTACTGGACGCTGTGCCTCGTCAGCCCGCGCCGCGCGGTCGCTGGCGATCGGGTCCGGCGCTGCACCGCGATCCTCGTCGATCTCATCGACGAACGCATCGAAAAAGGCCTCTGCCTGCCTTGCGCCGATCCGGAATCGGTTCGGAAGTCCCCCAATTCATCGGGAAAACCCGATATGCACGCCAATTTTTAGTGGAATCCTGCTCAAAATTCGATTTTTTCCCCTGTTGACTCCCGGCATTGATCGATGCAAATCAACTGTTGATGGAGTAAAAAACCAAACTAATGATCATTATTGGATGAATAATCCAATTTTTTGCTCCCCGTGTTAGCATGAGGACTTACGCAAACAAGGATGCGCCAGCATGGCGCCCATAGAGCAAACATCACGCAAGAACCCGATTTGCGTAAGTCGTGAGCATTTCCAGCCTTTGAGGCGGGTCATCAAAGGTCACCAAAGCAAACTTCTACAAGGAGATATGGATGAAAGTCGTCAATCGTCTGTTGCTTGGCGCCGCGTTGGCTCTTGGCGGCATCCACGGCGCCGTTGCGCAGGAGAAAACCAATTTGACTTTTGCCGCGTCCATGTCGTGGCTGGGTCAGTTGCCGATCATGGTCGCGATCGACAAAGGTTTTTTTGCCGAGCAAGGCATCAACGTCAAATACGAAAACATCGTTGCTTCAGGGGACCGCCTGATGGCCGTCACTTCGGGCGCCGCCGATTTTTCGAACCTTGGCCGTACCGCCGTCGTTTCGCAAATCTCGCGTGGCAATGACAGTTTTTCCTGGTTCGGCAACATCGATCAGGCCCCTGGCGCGGAGGGCTGCTATGCCACCGGCGGCATCCATTCGATCGCCGAACTCAAAGGCAAGCGCGTCGCGGCCAATACCTCGGCTGAATTCACCATGGCGATGCTGCTCAAAGACAACGGACTCAGCCACGCCGACATCAAATTCTTTGACCTGCCGCCGGGCGAAATCGTCACGGCGCTGCAAAAAGGCGATGTGGACGCGGTCTGCATCTGGCAGCCCTACCTGTCGAAAGCCGCCGAAGCCGTGCCGGGCGGAAAGGTGATCGGTCTGGACAACACCACCCAAAGTTTCAAACGCACCGGCACGGTCGTCTCAGCCGATCTGCTCATCATCTCGAAGAAGTTGGTCAAGGAAAAACCCGCTGTCGCCACGGGTTTGTCGGAAGCGGTGTTCAAGGGCGTCGATTTCATCCACGCCAATCCCGACGAGGCGGCGCAGATCTATCAGCGCTATTCCAAAGCCGACCTGGACACGATCAAGACGCAGATGAAGCTCTTCCAGTACATCCCGAAAGACAAGTTCGCGCAAAACCTGGCGGGCCAGGAACTCCAGTTGAACGAGCTGGCCCAGTGGCTGCTCGATGAAAAGAAGACCATCCGCCAGATGCCCAACATCAAAGCCGCGCTCGACACCTCGTTCCTGAAACTCAAATAAACCGGGCGTCCGCCACCATGCCGCGCTCGCGCTCCGGCCCCTGGCTGCTGGCGATCTTCTCGCCGGTGATGGCGATCAAGATCTGCTCGGTCGGCGGACTCCTGCTCCTGTGGCAACTGGCCAGCAGCAGCGGGTGGCTGCCGCCGATGTTCTTTCCCGCGCCGCGCGAGGTCTGGCAAGAGGCGAGCTTTTTGTTCGAGGATGGAGAAATCTGGCAGGCGGTGCTGGTCTCGTCGCGCCGCGTGTTCTCGGGCTTCGGTCTCGCGGCCCTGATCTCGATTCCGCTCGGCGTGGTGATGGCGGTCTGGTGGCCGGCCAAGGCGGCGTTCGATCCGCTGGTGTCCCTGCTGCGGCCCTTGCCGTCGATCACCTGGATTCCGCTGACGATCCTGTGGCTCGGGATTGGCGAAGGCCAGAAAACCGCGATCGTTTTCGCCGGCACCTGGATTTACGTCCTGCTCTACACCTATGAGAGCACGCGCCGGGTCGATCCGATGCTGATCCGCGCCGCGCGCAATCTCGGCGCCAACAGTTTCCAGGTCATGCGCGTCGTCCTGATGGCCGCGCTGCCGGGGATCATCTCGGGCCTCAAAGTGACGCTGGCGATCGCCTGGTCGTGCGTCATCACAGCCGAGATGGTGGCCGCCCGGATCGGCCTCGGCGCGACCATCTGGCGTGCCAAGGACGGCGCCAACCTCGGCCTGGTGCTGGTGGGCATGATCGGCATCTCGATCACGGTCCTGATCGCGGACTTCATCGTCGATCGGCTCGAATACATTTTTCTGCCGTGGGAACGCGCGCGCCGCTGAAGCCGCTGGAGATGACGATGGCCACGCCGATGCTCGCCGCCGATCGCGTCAGCAAAATCTACCGCACCCCCAACGGCCAGGAGGTGACGGCGGTTGCCGATCTGTCGCTCACGGTCGATGAAGGCGAATTCATTTGCATCGTCGGCGCCTCCGGCTGCGGGAAATCGACCCTGATCAACATGTTCGCCGGCTTCATTCAGCCGACTCGGGGCGTCGTCACGCTGCATGGCAAGCCGATCACGACGATCGAGCCGCGTTGCGGAATGATGTTTCAGCAGTACGTGCTCTTCCCCTGGAAGACCGTGCGCCACAACGTCGAATACCCGCTCGCGCTGCGCGGCGTTTCCAGAAGCCAGCGCCGCAAGATCGCCCAGCGCTTCATCGACATGGTGCAACTCACCGACTTCGGCGACCGCTACCCCGCCGAGCTTTCAGGCGGCATGCAGCAGCGCGCCTCCCTCGCCCGCCTGCTCGCCGGCGACCCGGAAGTCCTGCTGATGGATGAGCCCTTCGCCGCGCTCGATGCCATGACGCGCCAGGTGCTGCAAGAGGAATTGCTGAACATCCAGGACAAGAGCGGCAAGACCATCCTGTTCATCACCCACAACCTGGATGAGGCGCTGACGCTCGGCGACAGGATCATCGTTCTCTCGTCGCGCCCGGGCCGTGTCAAGGCGATCATCGAGAACACGCTGCCGCGCCCCCGGCACGTCTCGGCACAGCTTTCGCCCGAATACCTGGCCTTGAAGGCGAGGCTCTGGGCCGAGGTGGAAGAAGAAGTCAACCGGCACGTGCAATCGCAGCAAGCCGAGAAATGACACGACTTACGCAAATCGGGTTCTTGCGTGGCGCTTGCTC
>JAITWU010000046.1 GCA_031285115.1 Azonexus sp.
GCATCGCTGCCCATCCATCTGACTGTGCATTCCATAGTGACTCCTTGAAAGGACTTGAATTCTAGCGGATCGCGGAAAATCAGCCCGCCCTGCCGGAAATTGCTGCGTCGCGGCAATCCTTCCTTTTCAGGAAGTCGTCAACAGCCTGTGTCATACGGTTAAAAATGAAGGATTTTGTACAAAAAACTTAAAATAAATCAATATAAAACAGTAAGTTATGAATCATAAATAAAATCTATTGATTGATGGAAATTTATGTTGTGCGACGCACAAATGTCTCTTGCGCCGAATCCCGGTTTCGTCCATAATGCGAAGCATACGAACCGCGCTGGCTTGGCAGCAAAAAGTTACCGGTTCAGTTTTGTCTCCTCCACCCTCCTCCTTTGGTGTGGATTTAACGCGGCTCAAGCGAGCCGCGTTTTTTTTGCCTAGGAGAGTGAGTGCAGGCCGCCAAGGCATTGACACCCGCCGCGCGCCTCAACTAGAATGCGCGGCTTTCTTCAATCCGCGCCCATAATTTTCAGGACGGCACACAATGAAAACGTTTTCCGCCAAGCCACATGAGGTGAAGCGCGAGTGGTTTGTGGTGGATGCCACAGACAAAGTGCTCGGCCGCCTCGCCACCGAAATTGCCCGCCGCCTGCGTGGCAAGCACAAGGCCATCTACACGCCGCACGTCGATACCGGCGACTTCATCGTCGTTACCAATGTCGACAGAATCACCGTCACCGGCAACAAGGCTGACGACAAGAAGTACTACCGCCATTCCGGTTATCCCGGCGGTATCTACGAAACCAATTTCAAGAAGATGCAGCAACGTTTCCCGGGCCGCGCCCTCGAAGCCGCCGTCAAGGGCATGCTGCCGAAAGGTCCGCTGGGCTACGCGATGCTCAAGAAGCTGAAGTGCTACGCGGGCGACCAGCATCCTCATACCGCCCAGCAGCCGCAGGCGCTGGAAATTTAAGGGTTCAATCATGGCTGAAAGTTATTTTTACGGTACGGGTCGTCGCAAGAGCGCGGTCGCCCGCGTCTTTATGAAGCGCGGCTCCGGCGCGATCGTGGTCAATGGCAAGCCGATCGACCAGTTTTTTTCCCGCGAAACGGGGCGCATGGTTGTACGCCAGCCGCTCGAACTCGTTTCCCAGTTGAATGGTTTTGACATCAAGGTCAATGTCGCTGGCGGTGGCGAGTCGGGCCAAGCGGGCGCGGTCCGTCACGGCATCACGCGGGCCTTGATCGAATACGATGCGGCCTTGAAACCGGCGCTGTCGAAGGCTGGTTTTGTGACCCGCGATGCGCGCGAAGTCGAGCGCAAGAAGGTTGGCCTCCACAAGGCCCGCCGCCGCAAGCAATTCTCGAAGCGCTGAGTTTTTTGCTTCAGGAAAAGGCCGCCCGCGAGCGGCCTTTTTGTTTTTGGCGTTCCGCAGTACCATGCTCAACCTCTCCGGGTGAGGCTTGGGGCCTTGCCTTGCGCCAGGACAACCGCTGTTGTATTCGCGCCTGCTTATGCCGACTCCCTCTGTCCGTCTGAAATTTCGCAAACTCCGCCACCGTTTCGGGATCGCCGCGCCGCGCATGGTGGTGCGCACCCATGTCCCCTGGCAGTGGTATCTGTTGCCGGGTTTGTTGCTGGTTCTGCTGGTGCTGTCCGGTATCTGGCTGTCGATGCAACTCAACGAGGCCGGAACCGCGGAACGTGAGCTACAGGCGCTGCGTTTGCAAGTTCAGTCGCAGCAGGCCGAACTGGACGCCCTGCGCTCGGTGGCGGGAACGCGCCAGAATGCGGTCAGCATCGAGCGGGCGACGCAGCAGCAATTGTTGTCGCGGATCAAGGAGCTGGAATTGGAGAATGGCGCGCTGAAAGCCGATATGCGCCTGTTTGAGCGCCTGATTCCCGTGGTCGGCGAAGATGCCGTTTTGCGCCTTGAGAATTTTCGCGTGACGCAGGACGACAATGGCCGCTACCACTATCGCTTGCTGGTCGCTTTTCAGCCGAGTCGCCAGAAGCCGGAATTCGTCGGGCGCTTGCAACTGGCCGTCCGCTATATGCGGGAAGGCGGTGAACAACAATTGTTGTTGCCGGAAAAGGGCGCGGCAGCGCAGGAATATCAATTGGCAGTCAAGCATTTCCTGCGTCAGGAAGGCGCTTTCGATCTGCCGCCCGGAGGGCGGCTGTTGTCGGTTGAAGCGCGGGTGTTGCAGGGTGCTACACTGGTCAGCAAAAGTTTGGCCCAACTCTAGGAGCGGTTGATGTTTGGTAAAAAAAATGATGGCGCGCCACAAGGCCGCATTGATAGTTTGATTGGCGCGGGCACGCGGGTCGAGGGCAGTATTCGTTTTAGCGGCGGCTTGCGCATTGATGGCGAAATCGCTGGCAGTGTCGAGGCGGCGGAGGGCGCCAGTTCCTCGACCCTGGTGGTGAGCGAACATGCGCGTATCGAGGGGGCGGTTCATGTCGCCTATCTGGTGACCAACGGCACCGTCGTCGGGCCGGTCAAGGTGGATGAAACCCTGGAGGTTCAATCGAAGGCGCGCATCGTCGGCGATGTCGAATATGCCGTCATCGAGATGCATCAGGGGGCGGTCGTCGAGGGGCGGATGGTGCACCGCGCTGGCAAGTCGGTGGAACTAAAGCAGGTCGCCTCGAACTAAAGCAACGCCCTTTGTTTTGCCTGTTGAGGCAATTATTTCCCCTATTTTTCCCTTATTCCTCCCCCAATTTTTCAGGAGATAACACATGAATGCAGCGGTCGAAGTCCCCTCTTTCCTTATTTTTACCGACAGCGCCGTGGCCAAGGTCCGGGAGCTGATCGAAGAAGAAGGCAATCCGGCGCTCAAACTGCGGGTTTTCGTGACGGGCGGCGGCTGCTCCGGCTTTCAGTACGGCTTTACTTTTGAAGAAGAAGTCAACGAAGACGATACGACCCTGGAAAAAGGCGGCGTCACTCTGTTGATTGATCCGATGAGCTATCAATATCTGGTGGGCGCTGAAATCGACTATTCGGAAGGGCTGGAAGGCTCCCAGTTCGTGATCCGCAATCCGAACGCCACCTCGACCTGCGGCTGCGGCTCGTCGTTTGCGGCGTAACCGCTCGTCACTGCCCTGTTTGAGCGCCGCTCCAGACGCGGAGGTTGGGGAGACCGGCAGCGCCCGCAAGCAGCGCCAAAAGAGATTGTCGCGCCGAGACTGCCCCACCCTGTGCTAGAATTCGCGGCGGCGGGTCTCCCCGCATTGCAGGATGGTGAACCTGGTCAGGTCCGGAAGGAAGCAGCCACAGCCATTGACTGCAAGTGCCGGGGGTTAGGCTCGCCACTTTCATTTTCTGCTTTGGTGTGGGGCGCATGAGTTATCAGGTTCTTGCCCGTAAATGGCGACCGCGCAATTTTTCGACCCTCGTCGGTCAGGAGCATGTGGTCCGGGCGCTGACCCATGCTTTGTCTGAGCAGCGCCTGCACCACGCTTATTTATTCACTGGCACGCGCGGCGTCGGCAAGACGACGATTGCCCGCATTCTCGCCAAATCCCTGAATTGCGAAACCGGCATCACGGCGACGCCATGCGGGACGTGCTCGGCCTGCCAGGAAATCGACAGCGGTCGTTTCGTCGATCTGCTCGAAGTCGATGCGGCAACCAACACCCGCGTCGACGAAATGCGCCAGTTGCTCGAAAACGCGGTCTATGCGCCGACGCGCGGGCGCTTCAAGGTGTATGTGATCGACGAAGTGCACATGCTTTCCAACTCGGCCTTCAACGCCATGTTGAAAACGCTGGAAGAGCCGCCGGAGCATGTCAAATTCATTCTGGCGACCACCGATCCGCAAAAAATTCCGGTGACGGTGCTGTCGCGCTGTTTGCAGTTCAATTTGAAGCAAATGCCTGCGGCGGCGATTACCAGGCATCTGGCGCACATCCTTGAAGCCGAAGGCATCAGCCATGAGGCGGTGGCCTTGGCGCTGATTGCTCGCTCGGCGGCAGGCAGTATGCGCGACGCCTTGTCCTTGCTCGACCAGGCCATTGCCCACGGCGCTGGCAAGGTGGAAGAAGGGCAGGTGCGGGCCATGCTCGGGACGGTCGATCAGGATTATCTGTTCGCCATTCTCGAAGCCCTGGCGGCAGGTGACGCCTCGGCCATGCTGGCGGTGGCGGCTGATCTCGGCTCGCGCAGCCTGTCTTTTGCGGCGGCCTTGCAGGAACTGGCGGCCTTGCTGACGCGCATTCAGGTTGCCCAGTCTGTTCCCGCCGCCATCGACGATGAGGAGCCTGAGCGCGAGCGCCTGTTGGCGATTGCTGCAGCCTTTGCGCCGGAATTCATCCAGTTGGCTTACCAGATCGCCCTCGTTGGCCGTAGCGAATTGCCCGCCGCGCCGGATGAATATGCCGGTTTTGTCATGACCTTGCTGCGTCTGCATACCTTCCGCCCGAGCACGGTGGCCGATGTGGTGGCGGTCGAGCGGCAGCGCAGCGCCCGGATTCCGCCAGCGAAGACGGAAGCGCCGCCTGTAGCGATGGCCGCGCCGCCGGCAATTCAGCCCCGGCCACCAGTTGATGCGCAAAACCCCGACTGGGGCGCCATTGTCGAAGCCTTGCCCTTGTCGGGCTTGACGCGCGCCCTGGCCCAGCATTGCGAACTGCGGCGGCTTGATGACGACGAGTGTCTGCTGCGTCTCGCGCCAGCGCAAACGCACCTGCAAATGAAACCAAACCCGGAGCGGTTGCAGCAAGCCTTGACTGAGTATTTTGGCCGTCCCCTGCGGGTGCGCATCGAGTTGGCGGCCAATGAGACGGAGACGCCAGCGGCGGCGGTCGACCGTGAGCGTCAGGGCCGCCAGGAACGCGCCGTGGCGGCGATCGAGCGCGACCCTTTTGTCCGCGACGCCATTGAATCCCTCGATGCCTCGGTAGTCGAGGCGTCAATCAAACCTCTTGCCTGATGGAGAAAAAAGCATGATGAAAGGTGGTCTGGGCGGCCTGATGAAACAGGCGCAGATGATGCAGGACAATATGAAAAAGGCGCAGGCGCAACTGGCCGAGACCGAGGTCGAAGGCCAGGCCGGGGCCGGTATGGTCAAGGTGACGATGACCTGCGCCCACGACATCCGCCGCGTCAGCATCGACCCGTCGGTGATGGATGACCGGGAAATGCTCGAAGACCTCGTGGCGGCAGCGGTGAACGACGCCATGCGGCGGGCGGAAGCCCTGAGTCAGGAAAAAATGGCCGGTTTTACGGCGGGCCTCAATCTGCCGCCCGGCTTCAAGCTGCCGTTCTAAGTCGTTTTCGGTGAATCCTTCCGGACTCGCGGCGCTGATCGAGGCGCTGCGCTGCCTTCCCGGCGTCGGGCCGAAATCGGCGCAACGCATGGCTTACCACCTCTTGCAGCGGGATCGTGAAGGGGCGCGCCGTTTGGGCGAAGCCGTGGTCAAGGCGCTCGAATCGGTGCGTCACTGCCAGCGTTGCAACACCTTGACCGAGAAAGAAATCTGCGAACGCTGCCTGTCGCCGCGCCGCGATCCGTCGCTGCTGTGCGTGGTCGAAACGCCGGTGGACATGAACATGATGGAGCAGACGCAGTCCTATCAGGGTCTCTATTACGTGCTCATGGGCCGCCTGTCGCCGCTCGATGGCGTTGGCCCGCGCGATCTGGGGCTGGAGCGCGTGCTGGCGCGCGCCCTCGATGGCGCGGTGGAGGAGGTGATTTTGGCCACCAATTACACCAATGAGGGCGAGGCGACGGCGCATTATCTGATGACCATGCTGCAACCCAGAGGCGTGCGCGTCAGCCGCATCGCCCGCGGCATTCCGGTTGGCGGCGAACTGGAATATGTCGACAGCGGCACGCTGGCGCAGGCTTTGCGCGAGAGAAAAACCTTTACTGACGCCTGAGCCTTGCGCCCTGACTCTTTTATCGGTTGCTGTCACGGCGTATAATCCAGCGTTTATTTTTAATTCCCATCCAATTCCTTTAGGGGTCAGCGTTATGAGCAATCAAGGAAAAATGGACTGCGGGCGGCGGCGTTTGATCGTCGCGACCGCAGCCGTGGGCGGAGTTGGGACGGTTGCCGCCCTGATTCCGTTCGTCTCCAGCTTGCTTCCTTCCGAACGCGCCAAGGCGGCAGGCGCTCCGGTTGAAGTCGATATCAGTAAACTCGAACCAGGCCAGATGATGACCGTCGAGTGGCGCGGCAAGCCGGTGTGGATCATCAACCGCACCAAAGAAATGCTTGATACGCTGCCAAAACTCAAAGATCAGGTTGCCGACCCGCAATCCGAGAAAGAGCAGCAGCCGGCCTACGCCAAGAACGAGACCCGTTCGATCAAGCCGGAAATGCTGGTCGTCGTCGGTATCTGCACCCACCTCGGTTGCTCGCCCGGTTCCAAGTTCAAGCCCGGTAGCGACGAGGGCATGTCTGCCGATTGGCAGGGTGGCTTCCTCTGCCCCTGCCACGGCTCTACCTTTGACTTTGCTGGCCGCGTATTCAAGGCGAAGCCCGCCCCGACCAACCTGGAAGTACCGCCGCATGTGTATCTTGCCGATACCCGCATCCTCATCGGCGAAGACAAGAAGGGAGCCTGATCATGGCCGCTGGCAATTTTGAAAAGTACAAATCTGATGGCTCGCTCGGTGGCAACCTGATGGAGTGGTTCGATGCCCGCTTCCCGGCGACTTCGATGTGGAAAGCTCATCTTTCCGAATATTACGCACCGAAAAATTTCAACTTCTGGTATTTCTTCGGTTCCCTGGCGCTCTTGGTGCTGGTCATCCAGATCGTTACCGGCATTTTTCTGACCATGCACTACAAGCCGGATGCCGCGATCAATTCGGCTGGCGTGCCGGCGGCCTTCGCTTCCGTCGAATACATCATGCGCGACGTGCCGGGCGGCTGGATTATCCGCTATATGCACTCGACCGGCGCTTCGGCCTTCTTTATCGTCGTTTACCTGCATATGTTTCGCGGGCTGCTCTATGGCTCCTATCGCAAACCGCGCGAGTTGACCTGGCTGTTCGGCATCGGCATCTTCCTGGTGCTCATGGGCGAAGCTTTTTTTGGCTATCTGCTGCCGTGGGGGCAGTTGTCCTACTGGGGCGCTCAGGTCATCGTCAATATGTTCGGGGCGATTCCATTTGTCGGTAACGACCTGTCGATCCTGATTCGCGGCGATTATGTCGTCAGCGATGCCACCCTCAACCGCTTTTTTTCCTTCCACGTCATAGCGTTGCCGCTGGTGCTGGTCGGTCTGGTCGCGGCGCACGTCCTGGCCTTGCACGAAACCGGCTCGAACAATCCGGATGGCATCGAGATCAAGGCCAACAAGGACGAAAACGGCATTCCGCGCGACGGTATTCCTTTCCATCCGTACTACACCGTCAAAGACATTGTCGGCGTGGTCGTTTTTCTGATGGTCTTTTCGGCGGTGTTGTTCTTTGCGCCGGAGGGCGGTGGTTATTTTCTGGAAACGCCGAACTTCTACCCGGCTGATACGCTGAAAACGCCGCCACACATCGCGCCGGTCTGGTACTTCACGCCGTACTACTCGATTCTGCGCGCCATGGTCTGGAACTTCTTCGGCCTTGAAGCCAAGTTCTGGGGGGTGATTGCCATGGGCGCTTCGGTGGTTATTTTTGCTTTCCTGCCGTGGCTCGATCGCAGTCCGGTCAAGTCGATCCGCTACCGTGGCCCGATCACCAAAGTGATGATTACCCTGTTCGTGATCTGTTTTTTCATTCTCGGCTACCTCGGTACGCTACCGCCTTCGCCTGCTGGCGAGTTGATTTCGCAAGTCTGTTCGGTGTTCTACTTTGCGTTTTTCCTCGGTATGCCGTGGTGGTCCCGGATGGATAAATTCAAGCCGGTTCCCGACCGCCTGACGATGAAGTGAGGGTGTGTAAAATGAAAAAACTCCTGATTGCATTACTTTTTGCGCCTCTGCTCGCCTTCGCTGCTGGCGCTACGGTCCATCTCGACAAATGGCCGGGGTCAATCAAAGATCAAGCGGCCTTGCAGCACGGCGCCAAGCTGTTCGTCAATTACTGCCTGAACTGTCACAGCGCCTCATTCATGCGCTACAGCAAATTGATGGATCTTGGCCTGACTGAGCAGCAGGTCAAGGACGATTACATGTACACCGCCGATAAAATCGGCAGCCTGATGCAGGTCGCTTCCCGCCACGATGAGCAAAAAGTATGGTTCGGCGTCATGCCGCCCGACCTTACCGTTGTTGCCCGTGCCCGTGGCGAAGCCGGCAGCCCCTATATCGGCGCTGACTGGTTGTACACCTATCTGCGCTCCTTCTACCGTGACGATAACCGTCCGACCGGCTGGAATAACGTGGTTTTCGAGAATGTCGGCATGCCCTTCCCCCTGTGGCAGTTGCAGGGTCAGCAAACGCTCAATCACGAAACGCACAAGCTGGAACTACCTGCCGCAGGACAAATGTCGACAGAAGAGTACGACAAGGCAGTTTCCGATCTGGTCGGCTTCATGGTCTGGATGAGCGAACCGCAGCAGGAATTCCGCCATAGGCTGGGCTGGTATGTCCTGGCCTTCCTGCTCGTCCTGCTGGTGCCAGCCTACCTGCTGAAAAAGAACTACTGGAAAGACGTTCACTGATCCTGCCGGAATCAGTCGACGGCATCGTGGGTTGCTCTCCGAGCGGCCCCGATGCCGAATCCCATTTTGAAGGTTAAGAAAAATGATGAATCTCTATTCGGGCACCACCTGCCCCTTCAGTCATCGCTGCCGCATCGTCCTGTTCGAGAAGGGCATGGATTTTCAGGTGATCGACGTCGACATGTTCAACAAGCCGGACGAAATGGCCGCCATCAATCCGCACAACCGTGTGCCGGTGCTGGTCGAGCGCGATCTCGTGCTGTTTGAGCCAAACATCATCAATGAATACATCGACGAACGTTTCCCGCATCCGCAACTGATGCCGCCCGACCCGATCATGCGCGCCCGCGCCCGCCAGTTGCTGGTCGGCATGGAGCGCGAAATCTTCTCGTTCATGGAAGTGATCGAAAAGAACGGCAAAACCGCCGACAAGGCGCGGCAGGAAATCCGCGCCCGCCTGACTGAAATCGTCCCCATTTTCAACAAGCAGAAATTCATGCTCGGCGACGAATTTTCCATGCTCGATGTCGCCATCGCTCCGCTCCTGTGGCGTCTCGATCATTACGGCATCGACCTCGGCAAGGCGGCTGCACCCCTCATGAAATACGCCGAGCGCATTTTCAGCCGCCAAGGCTTTATCGACGCCCTGACGCCATCGGAAAAGGCGATGCGGAAATAAGCGCATGGAATTGCCGTCCACCAAGCCCTACCTCCTGCGCGCCCTCTGGGAATGGTGCTGCGACAACGGTTTCACGCCCCATATCGTCGTCCAGCTTGATGGCCGCACGCGGGTGCCGCGTGAATTTGTCAAGAATGGTCAAATCGTCCTCAACATCGGGCCGGATGCGACCAACAAGCTGCAAATGGGTAATGAACTGATCGAGTTCCAGGCCCGCTTCGGCGGCGTCGCCCGGCAGATTTCCGTGCCGGTCGACCGGGTAGCCATGATCTATGCCCGCGAAAATCAGGCCGGGATGGCGTTTGAGATTGAAACGGGCGGCGACGCCGCTTTTGGCAATGCGCCAGCCGTTGAGAATGGTGAATCGGCGTCTGCGCAACTACCGCCGGAACCGGCGCCACCGGCGGGCGGGCGGCCAAAATTGCAACGCATCAAATAGCGGTTGCCAGACGCTGAGAGGTAAAAACCATGAACTTTCAGCCGTATATCAAGGAAATTGGCCGTGGCGCCGAAGGTTCGCGCAATCTCAGCCGGGACGAGGCGCAGACGCTTTATGGCGCGCTACTCGACGGCGAGGTTCCCGACCTCGAACTCGGCGCCTTGCTCATTGCCCTGCGCGTCAAGGGCGAATCGCCGGATGAAATGCAAGGCTTTCTCGCCGCCATCGACGCGCGTTTGCCCCCCTTGCCGCTGCCGCCCGGCGACTGCCGCCCGGTGGTGCTGCCGAGCTACAACGGCGGGCGCAAGGAAGCCAACCTGACGCCCTTGCTGGCCCTGCTGCTGCAACATTTTGGCGTGCCGGTGCTGGTGCACGGCCTAGTCGAAGATTTTGGCCGGGTGACGACGGCGCGGGTTTTCGCCGAACTCGGCGTCAAACCGCAGACGACCCTCGCCGAAACAGCAGTGGCTCTAGCCGAAAAGCGGCTGGCCTTTGCGCCGCTGCCGCTGCTCTCGCCGGGTTTGTCGCAACTTCTGGCGTTGCGCCAGCGCCTGGGCGTTCGCAACAGCGCCCACAGTCTCGTCAAGCTGCTTGATCCCTGGGCGGGCGGCGCGGTGCTGGTGGCGGCGGCGACCCATCCCGCCTTCATCGACCTGATGCGGGAGTTGATGCTGGCGCGCGGTCAGCGTGGGCTGCTCTTGCGCGCCACCGAAGGCGAGCCTTTCGCCAATCCCAAGCGCCAGCCGCGTCTGGAATACATCCGTGACGGCAAGAGCAAAGTGCTGTTCGCCGCCGAGCGCGACAGTTTGCGCGAATTGCCCGATCTGCCCGCCAGCAACGACGCGCCGACCACAGCCCGCTGGATCGAGCGTGTGGTCGATAGAAAAATCCCGCTGCCGAGGCCGATTGCCGACCAGTTGCTCACCCTGCTGGTCGTCAGCGGCCGCGTCGAGGATTGGCGCGCCGCTCAGGCCATCCTCGCGCTCGACACGATCCGGCTGTAACCCAACGCCGCGCCGGAATCATGCCGCCCGCCCCGTCAACGCCGGAACTCGCCGCCGCCGTCATTTTCGCGCTGGCTGTCGCCCACACCTTCGCCACCCGCCTGTTTGCCCGCCTCGCCCATCTTCAGCCGCGCCATGCCGGTTTGTGGCGTCTGCTGGCCGAGGTCGAAGTGGTGTTCGGTTTCTGGGCTTTTGTCCTCATCGCCGTGATGTTTCTGCTGGCTGGAGAAGAAGCGGCGGTGGGGTATCTGGAGCGCCAGCGTTTTACGGAGCCGATGTTTGTTTTCGTGATTATGGTCATCGCCGCCAGCCGTCCCATTGTGCAGATGGTCATCGCCAGCGTCCGTCTGCTGGCGGCGGCGATACCGCTGCCGTCGGCGCTCACGGTGTTTTTTCTCTGTCTCTCGCTGGTTCCGCTGCTTGGCTCCTTGATTACCGAACCGGCGGCGATGACGCTGGCGGCGCTGCTCCTGCGTGACCGTTACTTCCGGCAAAAACTATCCCGACGCCTCCAATACGCGGCCATCGGCATGTTATTCGTCAATGTCTCCATCGGTGGTGCCCTGACCAGCTTCGCCGCGCCGCCGGTGCTCATGGTGGCAGGCAAATGGCAGTGGGATTCGCTGTACATGCTGTCGCAATTCGGCTGGAAGGCGGCTTTTGCCGTCATCATCAATGCAGCGGCGCTGACCTGGTTTTTTCGCCGCGAACTACGCGCCAAGGGAGCGCCGGGCGCAACTGGAGAGAACTGCGTCCCGCCTGGCGTGACGGCGGTTCACCTCGTTTTTCTCGTCGGCGTTATCGTTTTTGCCCATCATCCCGTCGTTTTCATGGGCCTGTTTCTGTTCTTTCTCGGCTATGCCGAAGCCTACAAACATCACCAGGACCGCCTGATACTGCGCGAGGGGCTGCTGGTTGCTTTTTTCCTCACCGGTCTCGTCGTCGTTGGCGGAATGCAGCAATGGTGGTTGCAGGAGACGCTCGCTGGCGTCGAGCCGGACGCCCTGTATTTCTTGGCGATGGCGCTGACGGCCATCACCGACAATGCGGCGCTCGTCTACCTTGCTTCGCTGGTTGACGGCGTCTCGCCGCAATTCAAATACGCCCTCGTCGCCGGCGCCATTACCGGCGGCGGCCTGACCCTCATCGCCAACGCCCCCAACCCGGCGGGTGCGGCCATTTTGAAATCAACGTTTGACGATGGAGCCATCAGCCCGCTCGGCCTCTTTCTTGCCGCCTTGCCGCCAACCGGCGTTGCTGCTCTCGCTTTTTGGGCGCTCTGAAACAGCCTTTGATGAATTTTGCTTTACGGCTTGGGGAACTGGCAGTCGCCGCCGCCGTTGGCGCACGGCACTAATTCGCCTTCCGGGCGCGCTTCGCGGCAGGCCGCGCAGATTGAGCGTAGCCAGTTCCGGCACGGCATTTCGGCATCCGGCGGCGACGATGAGAGCAAGGAAGCGAGGCGGGCGATGAATTCCTTTTGCTGCAAATTCTCGCCCCCATCGTTGACCTGAACGACGCGATTACCGCCAGCGGCAACCGCCGCATCAAGCCGCCCCGAGGCCAGGGTAAACAGCGCCTCGGGACTCAGATCGCCGCCATCCTGCGGCATTGCCGCAACGCCAGCACTGACCGTCACCTTGATCTGCTGACCGGCAACCGAAATGGTCGCCGAGGCGAGCGCCTTGCAAACGCGGCGGGCAAAAGTGGCGCACTGTTCGCGGTCGACACGGCCCAAAGCGACACCGATCCGCCCATCGGCCAAAAGCAGCAGATTTTCTTTGGCGCGAATCTTGTTGTGCAGCAAGCCAGAAAATTTGACGACCAGTTTGTCGGCAATGCGCCGACCAAAACGCTCGCACAGCATATCGTAGTCATCAATGCCGAAAATCAGCACACAGGCCGTCGAAATGCTCATCTGTTTGAGCGGCTCGTCAAGAAAATCCGGCGGCAGGAGTTCCGGGGCGGGCGGCTCGGTTTCATCAGCGCCCGCCGACTGCGCGATGTCAGTGCCAAGGCCGGCCATCCGTTTCATCCGCACGCCCAGATCGTCAAAACCGATCGTACTGTTGTGACCGGTTTCCGCGCTGCCGCTCTTCTCTACGCCCACCTCCCCCAGCAATTCACCCAGTGTTGCGGCTGGGGCCGTCTTCGGAATAAAGGCGGTGACGCCCAATTGCAGCGCATGTCGACGCTCTTCCTCGGACAAATTGTCGGAAGCCAATTGATAGAAAGGCAGGTTCCTGATACGGCTCAGACGGTTGCTGCGGATTTTTTCAAGCAGCCCGGCGCCATCGTTATTGGTCAAACTCAGGCCCGAGATGATGGTGGTGATTTTGCTGTCGAGCACCAGACTATGCCATGCTGTTTCACCATTGCCGGCTTCGCAGACGCTGTAATTACCGCGCACGCAGTGCGCCAGCGAAGTGCGAACGACGCGCGAAGCATCAATGATGAGAACCTTCTGCGCCTTTTGTGCCTTGAACACTTCGTCACGATGCATGATGAGTTTTCCTGATTGCCGCCCGAAATTTATGACCGACTCTCTAGTTTAAGCGATGCGCATAGCGTAATTCAATAAACATTTTCTATTTTCCCAATAGTCATTTTTTGGCGGCCTGCCGCGTCTTTTATTTTTCGACGAAGGCCCGTTCGATCACATAGTCGCCGAGCACGCCGGTATGGTGATTGCCGATCTGAAAACCGTGCTTGTCGAGCATGGCCGAGGTATCTCGCAGCATCGCCGGGCTGCCGCAGATCATCGCCCGGTCGGTAGCCGGATCGAGCGGGGCGATGCCGAGGTCGGCGAAGAGCTTGCCGGACTCGACCAGATCCGTGAGCCGCCCTTCGTTGCGAAAGCGCTCGCGAGTGACGGTCGGGTAGTAGATGAGTTTTTCCCGGACGGATTCGCCAAAAAACTCGTTGGTCGTCAGCTCGTGTTCGATATAGTCGTGATAAGCCAGCTCATTGACCTGACGGACGCCGTGCACGAGGATGACTTTGTCAAATTTCTCATACGCCTCCGGGTCGTGGATGAGGCTCATAAAAGGCGCAAGCCCCGTGCCGGTGGCGAACATGAAGAGCCGTTTGCCGGGCTTCAAATCGTGCAGTACCAGGGTGCCGGTCGGCTTTTTGCTGATGATGATCGGATCGCCCGGCTGCAAATGTTGCAGGCGCGAGGTCAGCGGCCCGTCCTGCACCTTGATGCTGAAAAATTCGAGATATTCCTCGTAATTGGCGCTGGCGATGCTGTAAGCGCGGGTCAGCGGGCGGCCATTGACTTCCAGCCCGATCATGACGAACTGACCGTTGATGAAGCGCAGAGCGGGATCGCGCGTGGTGCGGAAGGAAAATAGCGTGTCGTTCCAGTGATGGACGGAAAGGACGCGCTCGGTGGACAAGGAACTCATGGGGTCAATCGCTCACGATGGTCGGTGAAATTCGCTAGTTTACTTCGAGCGGCCTTGATATTGAAGCCATCCATGCACTGTTCTTCATTCCGCGCCGGTTGCAGTGTGCGTTTTGCCACCCGGTGTACATCAACAGGGCTGGCGGCAATTTGCGTTATTTTGTAATATTTAACAATTTTACTTAAACAGAATCCCATGTTAACCGAACGCCGCCGCTTCCCCCGCTTTCCTTTTCACGCCGTCGCCACCCTCGAAATCGGGGCAGCGCGGCATCCCGCCACCCTCATCGACATCTCCCTGGGCGGCGCTTTGATCAGGCCGACGCAACCGATCAGCAGCACGACTGCTGCGGTTTGTTGCCTCGAATTAGCCAATGGCAACACCCGGGTCTGCCGTATCGCGTCAGCCCGTATCGCCAGCCCGCGCCAAGACCTCATTGGCATCGCCTTTGCCAGCCTCGATGGCGATACTCAGCATTTTCTGGCGACGCTCGTCGAGATGAATCTGGGCGTCAAAACACTGCTCGAACGCGATTTCCCGGCCATGCTGGACGGGACGCATGGCCGTTAGCCGACCGCTGCCATCAGTTTTTCAGGTGATTT
>JAITWU010000077.1 GCA_031285115.1 Azonexus sp.
CGCGAAGTCATGATTGGCTTATTTACAGGCAAGTTCTCAGCACTGCCTTGAAATGACAGGGAATTTGATGCTCTGGCCCTGCCCCCGGCCCCTCTCCCGCAAGCGAGAGAGGGAAGTATCGGGTGCGCTGTCAGAATTGCCTGCCCGTCAAACCCGGTAACCGGCGTGGCTGAATGGCATTTTGCGCAGACGCTCGCCGGTTGCGGCGAAGATGGCGTTGGCGACTGCCGGGGCCATCGCTGGCAAGGCCGGTTCGCCCATGCCGACGGGCGGGGCCTCCGACTGCACGAAATAGGTGTCGATGACGGCGGGCGCGAAGGGAAAGCGCAAGAGCGGGTAGGCATCGAAATTTCTGGTCTGGACGCGACCGCCGTCGATCTGCGCCTGTAGCCCCAAGGCGGTCGAAAAACCATCGAGGCAAGCGCCCTGCGCCTGGGATTCGGCCCCGGCAAGGTCGATCACCTGACCAATATCGACCGCCACGACGACGCGATGAAGGGTGATGCGCTTGTCGGCATCAACGCTCAATTCAACCGCCTGCGCGGCGTGACCGGCGTGGGAATAACACCAGGCCAGCCCGAGGCCGCGCCCTTTGGGCAGGGTTTTGCCCCAACCGGCTTTTTCGGCGCAGAGTTTGATGACGCCAGCGGCGCGGGCCGGGCTGAAATTGACCGTCGCATCTCTGGAGGCCAGTTCCGGCACATCGCGGTTGACGGCCTCGATGAGAAATTCAACGTGATCGCGCCCCGCCGCCACAGCCAGTTCGTGCATAAAGCCCTGCTGGGCGAAAACCTGGGCGCAGCAGCCGGGCGCTCGCCACGGGCCGCTCGGCGTGCGCAGATCCATCATCGTGACGGCGCGGCGCAGATGGGGCGCTTTGCAGTAAAGGGCGAGAAAGCGCGAATAATCAGCGCCGGACGATGGCGTTTTGCCATTGGCGGTGAAAGTGATGAAATGCTCCTGCCAGGCGTCGAGCCGCCCCTGTTTATCGACCGCTCCCTTGAACTGGTGCCAGCCAGCAGGGCGCAAGAAATCATGGGCGAAATCATCTTCGCGCGACCATTGCAGCTTGACCGGGTATTTCACCCGGCGGGCGATGGCCGCAGCCTCGGCCATATAGTCGTTCAGGAGCCGCCGCCCGAAGCCGCCGCCGACGCGGGTCTGGTGGACGATGACCTTGTCCTCGGCCAGCCCCAGCAACCTCGCCGTCAATGCCTGGCCGCTGTTCGGCTGCTGCGTCGGAACCCACATTTCCATGATGCCGTCATGCCACCAGGCGGTGGCGTTTTGCGGCTCCATTGTGGCGTGGGCGGCAAAGGGGTATTCGTAAAAGGCTTCGACAATTTTGCCTGCCCCGGCAAAGGCTTGGTCGACATTGCCGACATCGGCGTCAAGCCGGGCCGGGAAGGTTCTGGCGTATTCCTTCGCGCGGGCGGCGAAGCGGACGGAAGAGTCTGTCGACGCTGCGCTCTCGTCCCATTCGACCTGCAACAATTTTCTCGCCTGCCAGGCGGCCCAGGTGTTGCGGGCGATGATGGCGACGCCGGACATGAGTTCGCTCGGTTTGCCGTTGCCTTCAATGACGAAAGCATCGAGCACATTGGGCTGCGCCCGGATGACATCGAGATTGGCCGATTTGACCTTGCCGCCCGCCGCCGGGCATTTGGCGAAAGTGGCGTAGACCATGCCGGGCAGCCGCACGTCGATGCCGAACAGAGGCTGGCCGCTGACCAGCTTGGGGTCATCGACGCCGCGATGGGCGCGGCCAAGCAGCCGATATTGGCCGCGCGTTTTGAGCTGGAGCGCGGCGACATCGGGCAGCGGCATCTGCGCCGCCGCCATCGCCATTTCGCCGTAAGTAGCGGAACGCTGGCTGGCGGCGTGAGTCAGGCGCGAATCTCTGGCCGTGATGGCGGCGGGATCGACCCGCCACGTTTGGGCGGCGGCGGCGACCAGCATCGCCTTCGCCGCCGCGCCCGCCTGCCGCAGTTGATCCCAGGCGCGCGGAATGGTGGTCGAACCGCCCGCGCCCTGGTAGCCGTAGATTTTGCCGTCGACGGGGGCCTGTTCGACGACGACGCGCTGCCAGTCGGCGTCCATTTCTTCGGCAATGATGAGGCCCAAAGCCGTTTTGATGCCCTGGCCGATTTCCGGCGCTTTGGAAAAAACGGTGACGGTGTTGTCCGGCGCAACCTGCACAAAGGCGTTGAAGGCGAGCGTTTTTTCGCCGCCGCGCCCCTTGCCGCGCGACCCGGCGCTGGTGGGCAGGCAAAAGCCGAGAATCAGGCCAAGGCCAGCGAGTTTGAGGAAGCTGCGGCGGTCGATGGCTAGCGAATCGCCCGCCGCCTGCTCGCGCACGGCTTGCATCAATGCACGGACATCGGCGTCGGACTCGGCAAATTTCACAATGCTTGCACTGGTCATGATGAACCTCCGTTCAAGCTGATTTGATCGTGTTCTTGATCGCCTCGCGCAGGCGCATGTGCGTGCCGCAGCGGCAAAGATTGTCGGCCATCGCCGCGTCGATCTCGGCCTCAGTAGGCTGCGGGGCGCGGGCGAGCAGCGCCGCAGCCGACATGATCTGACCAGCCTGGCAATAGCCGCACTGTGACACCTTGGTCTCGACCCAGACCTTTTGCAGTTTCGCGCCGACCGGCGTTTGCCCGATGCCTTCGATGGTGGTGATGGCGCGTTTTCCCACCGAGCCTATCGTCACCCGGCAGGAATGCGCGGGTTCGCCGTCGAGATGCACGGTACAAGCGCCGCAGGCGCCGATGCCGCAACCGTATTTGCTGCCGGTGAGGCCAATGATGTCGCGCAAAACCCAGAGCAGCGGCATGTCGGCAGGCGCATCCACGGTATGGGATTGGCCGTTGATACGAAGTCTGATCATGGCTCGAACACCTCCAAAAACCTGGGGGACGCCGGGAAAACCGGGATTCGGCGCTTGCCAGCCTATTTGCGGATCGGCTGGTTGCGGCCGGAAAACTGGTCGCTCAGACGCATTATGCCATCGGCAAAACTGCCTGTCGGGTGGCTCTGGCAATAACGGGTGATGAAATTTTCGATGGTGCCGCTCGAAATGGCCGACACCTGCTGCTTTGGCAGCGCGTAATTGTGACCGCTGAGAAAGCCGCGCAGCCAGGCGATATGGACGGCGCGTTGATCGGGATCGTTCTTGCTGGCGCTCCAGGCGGCGCACGTCATGTCATCGAAACCGAGGATATTCTGCGCCGCCGCTGGCAGCGCCACGAATGGCAAACAACTGGCCGCAACGGCCAGCCAACGGACAAATTTTGCTGCGGTCATCGACGCCCCCTTGAATTGAGGTCGCCAGTATATGCCGGGCGTTGTCGTTTTTCACACGCTGGCGGGGCGCTCAAAGAAGTCAGCAAAACCCTTTCTTGGCCGCTCTTGGTAGAATTTGACCGCAACCGGCATCACCACAAAAAAAATCAACCCGCCCTGGAGACAATCAACGTGTTTTCTTTAACCACCGTAAAAGCCAAACTGACGCTCGGGTTGGCGACCCTGATTATTCTCATCGCCGCCGTCGGCATCCTTGGCATATCGAGCATGAGCAAGCTCAGTTGGCTGCTCGCTGACGCATTCGAGACAAAAACCAACCCGATTATTTATTATGGCGTCATGCGCGCCAATGTTATTCGCATTCACGCCGCGCTCTGGGAGGCGACCGCCAATGGCAGCCCGGAACACGCCGCCAGCGTGGCCGAACCGATCCTCAAGGACGCCTGGGAAAAAACCGAAGCGGCATGGGTCGCTTATTTTCCCGCCGAAGTGAGCACGCCGCTGGAACAGCAATATGCCGAAAAAGTGCGGGCCGACATGGATTTATACCGTCAGGCAAGTCATGAATTGCTGGCCTTGTTGAAGGCGAGCGAGTCCGATCTGGCGAAGAAAAAACTCGAAAAACCCCAATCCGCAAAACTCAAATCCTCGACGATAAAAGGCTTGCCGACAGGTTTTTATCGCCATTATGGTGGAATTCGCGGCGCCCTCCTGCTGGAAAAACTGGCCGCCCTCAACCAGCTTTTCAATGAATCAGATGTCGATTTCACCAACGCCATCAACGAAAATATCCGCCAGGAGAAAGAAAGCGTCGAAAGCAGCAGCCAGTTATCCTTCAATGTCAAATGGCTTTCCATCGGCGCCATGACCGCCGCCATCCTGCTCGGCATCTTCATTGCCGCCTCCCTGCTCAGTTTGATCATGCGCTCGCTCCATCAGGCTATTCAGGTTGCCGATGACGTTGCCAACGGCAACCTCGGGCAACCCATCAGCATCACCTCAAAAGACGAATTTGCCCGCCTGCTCGGCGCGCTACGCGAGATGGATCACAAATTGAGCCAAACGGTCACCGGCATTCTGGCGACGGGCGATCTGGTCGCCAACGCTTCCGCCCAGATTGCCGCGGGCAACCTCGACCTCTCCTCCAGAACGGAGCAACAGGCGGCGGCGCTCGAAGAAACCGCCTCGACCATGACCCAGATCGCCAACGCCGTGCAGCAAAACGCCGACAGCGCGGGCAAAGCCAATGCGCTGGCGCAGAATGCGATGACCCTGGTCGACACCAACAGCCAGGCGATTGCGATCATGGTGCGCACCATGGACGACATCAAAATCAGTTCGAGCAAAATTTCCGACATCGTCGGCCTGATCGAAGACATCACCTTCCAGACCAACATCCTGGCCCTGAACGCGGCGGTCGAAGCGGCCCGCGCTGGCGAACAGGGCCGTGGTTTCGCCGTCGTCGCCAGTGAAATCCGCACCCTTTCCCAACGTTCCGCGAAAGCCGCGAGGGAAATCAAAAGCCTCATCGCCGCGTCAGCCGAAAAAGTCCAGGAAGGCACGCGGCAAGTGACGCACGTCGATGCCGCCACGGAAGA
>JAITWU010000136.1 GCA_031285115.1 Azonexus sp.
GGACTGTAACCGCGCTGGCCGGGCGAGCGGCCATGACCACGGGCATCCCAGGCGAAAAAGGCGAAATCCGGCATCTCCAGTTCATCGACCAGATGCGCCACCCGCCCCGAATGCTCGTGGCCGCGATGCAGCAACACCACCGCGCCCCGGCAGCGCGGGCCGGTCGCGGGCCAGTGGCGGTAGAACAGCTTTTCGCCATCATGAGTGACGAAATCGGCTTCCTGCGGCGTGCGTGAATTCATGATCGAGAGGCTCCTGTTCCGGCTTTTTCAGCCGCTTCTTCAACCCCCGCCAGCACCCGCCGGACGACGGTCAGCAAGGACAATGCGATGAGACCGCGCCACAGCCAGACCAGGGCCGGGCCAAGCGGCAGGCTGCAAGCAAGCCACAAAGCCAGCGCGCCAAGAATAAAGGCCCGGTCGCTCTTGCCAAACGGCCCGTCATACCGGCGGCTGGCCCCGGCCAGCGGCCCGATCAAACCGGCGCATTCGACCAGCGCCGCCGCCAGCGCGAACAGCCACACCTCAGCCGCAGGCAACACCGGCACGACGAGAAACGGCAAAACCAGCGCGATGTCCGAAATAACATCGCCCAATTCATTGAGATAAGCGCCAAGAACGCTTTTTTGCCCATGCTCGCGGGCCAGCATACCGTCGATGGCGTTCAGGGCCATGCGTAAAAACAGCCAGATGGGGATCAGTAAAAACCAGTCGGGCGCGGCAGCCCCGAAACACCCGACCAGCGCCGCCACCCCGATCGAACCCGCCGCCGCCAGCAAGGTCACCTGATTGGCCGTCACCCCATGCCCGGCCAGCCAGCGGGTCAGCGGGCGCAACAGGTTCTGGAATTTGGGTTTGAGGGCGTAGAGGCTCAAGGCGTAACGGCAATTCCGCCGGAATGACCGGGCGAAAAGGGTTTCCCGAATCGGTGATGTCAGGATACTACTATAATCGCCAGACGTTTCGCTGAGTGGGGGAGTCAATGACCGTGCCGGAAATTGTCAAGGCGATGGCTTTTGTCACATGCCGCGCCCGTGCCGCCAGTCCGTGCGCCGCCGCGTTGTTGATGGCGCGCGCCAAGCCATGACCGCCCCGTTGCCCCACGCCTTTTTCCGCTGGTGTTTTGCCCGCCAGCGCGATGCCCTGCTGGTGCTGGTGCGCCTGATTATTGGCGCTTATCCGGTGCGCTACGGGAAGCCGCCGGAGGGCGCGGCCAATTTGCCGGATACGACATTTCGTCGACAGAAAATCTATTTTTCCAACCATGCGAGCCACCTCGATACGCTGGCGATTCTTGCCGCCCTGCCGCGCGAGGCGCGCTCAAAGACGCGCCCCATCGCCGCCCGCGATTACTGGGACAAGAGCGGATTGCGGCGTTATGGCGCGCAGCGCCTGCTCAATGCGGCGCTCATCGACCGCCTGCATGAAAGCGAAGGCGACCCGCTCGATCCCGTGCGCGAAGCGCTACGGGAGGGCAGCTCGATCATCATCTTCCCCGAAGGCACGCGCGGCAGTGAGTGGTTGCCGCAGACGTTCAAAAGCGGGCTGTTCCGTCTGGCCAGCGAATTTCCCGATATTCCGCTAACACCGATTTATCTGGAAAATCTCCAGCGCATCATGCCCAAAGGCGCTTTCCTGCCCGTGCCGCTGATTTGCAAGGTGCACTTCGGCCCCGATCAGACGATACGCCCGGCTGAGGACAAAACCGCCTTCCTGGAGCGGATGCGCGCCGCCGTCGCTGATCTGGCGCCCTGGCAGACGCCGCCAAAAGCTGCTGAGGCCGCCGCATGAAGGCGCTTTTCTGGGAAGTCATGGCGGGCGTCATCGCCTTTCTGACACTGGCGACCCTGATTGGCGAAGTGCTCCGCCTGCGCAGCGGCGGTCGCAATCCGACCATCGTCAATCTCAACCAGCGCATCCATGCCTGGTGGATCATGATTATCGTCATGACCATTGCGCTGGGCCTTGGCAATAGCGTTACTTTCTTTGTTTTTGCCTTATTGTCGTATCTGGCGCTGCGCGAATTCGTGACGCTGACGCCGAGCGCCGCCAGCGATTATTCGGCGCTGATTATCGCTTTCTATATCGCCATTCCAACGCAATACCTGTTATTGGCGATTGACTGGTACGGCCTGTATTCCATTTTTGTGCCTGTTTATCTGTTTTTTATTTTGTCGCTGGTCTCGGCGCTGACGCAGGATACCGACCACTTTCTCGACCGCAACGCCAAAATCAACTGGGCGCTGATGGTTTGCGTTTATGGCCTCTCCCACGCGCCAGCCCTGCTGATTCTCGAAATCCCCGGTTACGAAGGCGGCAATCGTTTATTGCTGCTTTATTTTCTGATCGTCGTGCAAATCAGCGACGTGCTGCAATATGTGGTTGGCAAACTGTTTGGCCGCCACAAAATCGCGCCGCGCCTGTCGCCCGCTAAAACGGTCGAAGGCTTCATCGGCGGCGGTCTCCTGGCGGCGCTCTGCGGCGCGGCGTTGTACCCGGCGACGCCATTTGACTTTATCGAGGCCCTGGGCCTGTCGCTGGTCATCGTCATCGCCGGTTTCGTTGGCGGCCTGGTGCTCTCCGCCGTCAAGCGTTCATTGGGCGCCAAAGACTGGGGCACGCTCATCGCCGGTCACGGCGGCGTGCTCGACCGCGTCGATTCCATCTGCTTCGCCGCGCCCGTGTTTTTCCATCTGGTGCGTTACTGGTATACGCCGTGACAGGGTACAGGGTGCGGGATACAGGTTACAGTCAGAGGTTACAGCCCTGCGGCTGAACACTGTCAGCTATTGAGTTTCTCCAGCGCCTCGCGCAGTTTGCCGGGTTCTTCGAGGCGCAGGATGCGGCGGACGGCGGGGGCGAGTTCGCTGACATCGGCCTTGAGGATGCGGTTTTTGACCTTGAGGATCTGCGACGGGTGCATCGAAAAAGTGCGCAGCCCCATGCCGAGAAAGAGGCGGGTCAGTTTCGGGTCGCCCGCCATTTCGCCGCAGACGGAAACCGGGATGTCGGCTTTTTCGGCGCTGGTGATGGTGTGGGCGAGCAACATCAGCACCGCCGGGTGGAGCGGGTCGTAAAGCGCGGCGACCTGCTCGTCGGAACGGTCGATGGCGAGCGTGTATTGAATCAGGTCATTGGTGCCGATCGAGAGAAAATCGAGGCGGCGCATGAAGAGGCCAATGGCCAGCGCGGCGGCGGGAATTTCGATCATGCCGCCGACTTCGATGTTTTCGTCAAAAACGATTTTTTCGCCACGCAGACTGGACTTGGCCTGTTCGAGCGCGGCCATGGTCTGGTCGATCTCGTGGGCGTGGGCCAGCATCGGAATCAGCAACTTGACCGGGCCGAATCGGGAAGCCCTCAGAATGGCGCGCAACTGGGTCTGGAACATCTGCGGTTCGGCGAGCGACAGGCGGATCGCCCGGCGTCCGAGAGCCGGATTGGTCTGCACCCGGATGCTGGCGTCGACGTGCAGATCCTTGTCGTTGCCAAGGTCGAAGGTGCGGATGGTGACGGGTCGCCCGCCCATGCCTTTGACGACTTTTTTGTAAGCCTCGAACTGCTCCTGTTCATCGGGCATGTCGCCACGGTCGAGAAAGAGAAACTCGGTGCGGAACAGGCCGACGCCTTCGGCCCCGTCGGCGAGGGCTTCGGGGACATCGACCGGCAGTTCGATATTGGCGTACAAGTTGACGTCAATGCCGTCGATCGTCTGCGATTTGGCGTTCTTCAGGCGCTTTAATTTAGTTTCTTCGAGTTCGATCTGATTTTTGCGCAGCCGGTATTCTTCGAGCACGCGCTCATCAGGATCGACAATGACGACGCCGCGCAGACCGTCGACTATGAGCATTTCGTCGTCGCGGATGAGGGCGCGGGCGTTTTCGAGGCCAACCACCGAAGGAATCGCCAGACTGCGGGCGAGAATGGCGGTGTGCGAAGTCGCTCCGCCAACGTCGGTGATGAAGGAAGCGAAGCGGTGTTCCTTGAAGCTGATGACATCGGCGGGCGACAGGTCATGGGCGACGACGATCAGCATTTCTTCCTTCAAGCCCTTGCCCGCCTTCATCACGGCGCGGCCAGGATGGCCGAGCAGTTCCTTGATGACCCGCTCGACGACCTGGCGCACATCGAATTTGCGCTCGCGCAGGTAAGGGTCGTCGAAGGCTTCAAATTGCTTGACCAGTTGCTCCATCTGCTGCACCAGCGCCCATTCGGCGTTGCAGCGGCGGGCGCGGATGATTTCGCGCGGTTTTTCGACCAGTTCCGGGTCTTCGAGGAACATTGCGTGGATGTCGATAAAGGCTGCAAGTTCAGCCGGCGCGTGTCCGGTCGATTCCTTGATCGTCGCCAGTTCCTGCTTGACGGCTTCGACCGCCTGGTCGAAGCGGGCGATTTCTTTTTCCACCATGCGCGGGCCGACGGTCAGATGCGAGACTTCCAGCGTCGCGTGCGACATCAAAAGAGCGCGGCCAATGGCGATGCCGTCGGAAACGCTCAGACCGTGCAAGGTGAAACTCATAACCTTGTAACTCCTTATTCGCCTTCGCCAAAATAATCGGCGATCAGCGCCAGCAACGCCTCCATCGCCTCGGCCTCGTCAGCGCCGTCGGTTTCGACGCTGACTTTCGAGCCTTTGCCGGCGGCCAGCATCATGACGCCCATGATGCTCTTGGCGTTGATGCGGCGGCTGCCTTTGCTCATCCACACTTCGCACTGGTATTTGCTGGCGAGTTGCGTCAGCTTCGACGAAGCGCGGGCATGGAGGCCCAGTTTGTTGATGATTTCGGTTTCCCGGCTCAGCATTTCATTGCTCCAGCATATTGATGACGCCATCACGACCGCCGTCGCCCGCGCGTTGCAGCAGAAAGTCCATGCCTTTGTCGCGGTAGGTCAGCGCCCGCAGCAGCATCGGCAGGTTGGCCCCGGCAAGACCTTCGATGCGGCCCCGGTCAAGCAGTCTGGCGGCGAGGTTGGCGGGCGAAGCGCCGAAGATGTCGGTCAGGATCAGCGCGCCCTCGCCGGTGTCGACCAGATCGAGCATCCGGCGGGCCAGCGGCACGAGTTCGCCGGGATCATCCTGCGCCGCAACGCCCAGTTGGTTGAGTTGCGGCGGGCGCTTTTGCAGCACATGGCAGGCGTTCTGCACGAGCGCCTCGCCAAAGCTGCCGTGCGTGATGAGTAAAATTCCAATCATGCGCCGGATTCTAACCCGAAGCGATGACGCAACAATGCCGCGAACATTCGGGATGACGGCTCAACCGAGCAGCTTTTTCTGGTCGAGCCAGGTTTCGAGAATTTCCAGCCGCACCAGCGGATCATCGAGTTCAAGGAGTTTTTGCTTGGCGAGATTCTGGATCGGCAAGGCCTCGGTGATGCGGTAACCGACCCATGCGGCCTCGTCGAAATGGTGCGGCTCCGGGCAGCGTTTCGGCCCAAGGTCGCTGATGATGCGCTGCAAAAAGGGGATGAGACGCCGCCGCTCCGGCGGCACGGCGACCGGTTTTTGCTCGGTGAGCAGTTCAACCGTGGCGGTGAGCCGATTGGCTGGACTCTCTTGCGCCTCGATGATGCGAAAGCGGCGGCCGCCGCGCACGCTGATGAGCAGAAGGCCCAACTCTTCCATTTCCCAACCGGCGATGCTCGCCAGTGCGCCGACCGGATGTGGCTGGACGCCAGCGCCGGTTTCGCTGCCGCTGGCAATCAGGACGATGCCGAAAGGCTGGTCGGTTTTCATGCAATCGGCAACCATGTCGAGGTAGCGTTGCTCAAAAACCTTCAACCCCAGCACGCCGCCGGGAAAAAGCACGGTGTCAAGCGGAAACAGCGGCAGATGCAGGGTTTCGACAGTTTTTCCGGCGCGCGCGCGGGCAAAGTCGAACCAGCCCATCACACGCCCCAGCGCGCCATCAGCGCGTGCGGCACGGCCAATTGGTCAAGAATGCGGGCGACGACGAAATCGACCAGATCGCCGACCGTCTGCGGCTGATGATAAAAACCGGGGCTGGGCGGCAAAATGATTGCGCCAGCGCGGGCAAGGCGCAGCATGTTTTCGAGGTGAATGGCGGAAAACGGCGTTTCGCGCGGCACGAG
>JAITWU010000142.1 GCA_031285115.1 Azonexus sp.
GCCCGCGTCGGCAGAATGAACACCCGCCGCTGCCCCAGCCGGGTCGACGCCGCGCCATCGCTTTGCCAGCGGAACAGGCGCTGGCGGAGGGCGGCGAGGAGAGTCATGGCCAAAGCGCCTCGCGCACAAAGCGCCTGTCAAAAAAACCTCGGCTCTCCCGCGGCGGAACGTTTTGCTCCCCTCTCCCCTTGCGGGAGAGGGGCTGGGGGAGAGGGGGAAAGGGCCGCAGCAAACATCCCGGCGCGCGCTTCACGCTCATAGCTCTTTCCGCAAAGAAGAAGCGTTTGAGTGCTGGATCGGTGGCAAACGCTCTCCGTGGAGGTTCCAGCCCCCTCTCACCCAGCCCCTCTCCCGCAAGGGGAGAGGGGAGCATCGGGCAGCTATCCGGCATGAACTTCATCCGATGACCTCGCCACCAGACCCGCTCACGGAATCGCCACCGCGCGGATCAAGCCAGCAATATCTTCCGCCGAAGCGTAACCGCTGCCTTGCAGCGAACGCAGGCGATGACGGGTGATTGCCGGGAACACCGCCTGTGCGTCATCGGGCAAGACCATGTCGCGCCCGGCGAGCCAGGCCCAGGCGCGGGCGGCGGCAAGCAGGCCGAGACCGGCGCGGGGCGATAAACCATGCTGAAAGGCGGTGGCCTGGCGGGTGGCTTCAATGAGCGCCTGGGCGTAGTCGATCAACGGCTCGGCAACATGCACGGCGGCGACTTCGCGTTGCAGGGCGGGCAGGGCGCTGGCGTCGAGCAGCGGCTGCAATGCTTCAAGACGCTGGCGTTGGCCGCCGCCAGAGAGCAGACGGCGCTCGGCGGCGTGATCGGGGTAGCCGAGTTCGAGGCGCATCAAAAAACGGTCGAGTTGCGATTCCGGCAGGGGAAAAGTGCCGATCTGGTGCATCGGGTTTTGCGTCGCAATGACGAAAAACGGCTGCGGCAGCGGGCGCGTTTCGCCTTCCGCCGTAACCTGGCCTTCCTCCATCGCTTCGAGCAGGGCGCTTTGGGTTTTCGGCGTCGCCCGGTTGATTTCATCGGCAAGCAGAAGCTGCGTAAACACCGGGCCGGGCAGAAAGCGAAACTCACTCTTTTCCCGGTCAAAAATCGAAACCCCGGTAATGTCGGCGGGCAAGAGGTCGCTGGTGAATTGAATGCGCGAAAACCGCAAACCGAGCAAGCGGGCCAGCGTCTGCGCCAGCGTCGTTTTGCCAAGACCCGGCAAATCCTCGATCAACAAATGCCCACCCGCCAGGAGACAGGCGACGGCGAGGCGGATTTCATGCGCTTTGCCAAGGATGATTTCATCCGCCTTGGCGAGAACAGGAGCCAAAGGGCGCGGCTGGCCGGAGAGCAGGGTGGTCGACACGGGAGCTTTCGGGAAAATAACAAGGGCGGATTTTAATGCGCCTGGGCTGGGTTGGATGGGATGCAGGTGAATTACCATTACATGTCCATTGCCCGAAGTGAGTGAATTCTCGTGAAAAACGCTGTCAATACCCTATTTGCCGTTTTCTGTCTGCTTTGTTTGCCGACAGCTATCGCTACCCAGCCCGTCCCTGAAGCTCCTTGGCAGCCAGCGTCAATAGAGGCAGATGAGTATCGACTCGACATAACCGGCGCATATTTCGGCGCTCGAAACGACAGTCATGTGGATACCTATCAGAAAAATCCGTTTAATGTCCTCAAGCAAATCACCGACGCATCCTTCCCCGATATTCGAGCGCAGGCTGAGCGAGGAGACGCTGACGCCCAATACAAACTCGGCCTTGCCTATAGCGTGGGCCGTTTCGTCGAGAGAGACGAAGCTCAAGGCTTGGCATGGGTACACAAGGCGGCCGAAAATGGAAATGCAAGCGCCCAATTCGTCATGGGGGGTATTTATTTGTTTGGTGGCGGCAAGATGGCTGACGAATATGGTCCTGATAAAACCAAGGCTACGGCATGGTTTCGCAAGGCGGCTGAACAGGGAAACGTGACCGCTCAGGTCATGTTTGGCATGTTGTACGAGCGTGGCAAGGATTTCAAACAAGACCCTGTGCAAGCGGTCACGTGGTACAGCAAAGCGGCTGGACAAGGCAGCCAGCTTGCCGGAGCGGCGCTTCGTCATATGGCGGCGCGAGGCAGTGCCGAAGCGAAAAATGCGTTACGCGAATTGGCTAAACAGCAGACGGCAACGCCGCCTACGCCAGAAGATGCCAGGCAGGCTGAAAGAGACGTTGCCACCGAGCGGATTGCGATGATCGAAAAAATAGCCAACGAGGGAGAGGCTGGCGCTCAATTCACCCTCGGCATGAGTTACAAAGATGGCGAGAGTGTCGCGCAAGATGAAGCCAAAGCCATTGCCTGGTTGAGCAAGGCGGCGGCGCAGGGACATCCTTTGGCGAAAAATGAACTGCAAAGACTCGAAGTTTGGCGCGACCTTCGTGATCGTGCTGAGAAAGGAGATGCCGATGCGCAGGTAGAGGTCGGCGAGAGATACAGCGGTGGTTACGGTGTCAAGTTGGATATTACCCAAGCGATTGCATGGTACAAAAAGGCTGATGCTCAGGGAAACGCTGATGCGCCATATTTTCTTGGGCGAATATACGAAAACGGTCATATCGGTGTCGAACAGGATGACGCTCAAGCCATCGCGTGGTATCGCAAAGCGGCTGAGCGGGGGCACGACAATGTTCAGGACGCTCTCAACAGAATTGCCGCCAGAGCCGCAATCTTGCGCGATCTTCGCGAGCGTGCTGAAAAAGGAGATGCCGACGCCCAGTTAAAGCTCGGCGCGATGCACCAGTCCCAGCGTAATGATGATCGCCAGGCCGTCGTGTGGTACGCAAAAGCGGCGGAACAGGGAAACGCCGCCGCCCAATACGCGCTTGGACAAATGTACCAGCTTGGTCGCGGGCTTGAAAAAGACGAGACCAAGGCTGCGGCATGGTTTCGCCAGGCGGCGGAACAGGGAAAGGGTGACGCTCAGGCCACTCTTGGCAAAATGTACGAAGAGGGCCGCGGTGTCGCGCAGGATGATGCCCAAGCCATTATCTGGTTGCGCAAGGCGGCGGCACAGGGAAATGACTGGGCGAAAAGTGAGATTGAATGGCTCGAAGCCAAGGCCGATCAGCGCAAGGCGGCAAGCAAAAATCAAGGAGAATGAAAGGGAAAATATCGTTTCCTGTTGAGATACTCTCTTTTTGCTTCGCCGCGCCAGCTTACGGTCACAAAACCCACGCCTTCGATTGCTTCTGCCGCTTGCAGCGCAGCGCCTCTACCTCTATGCGCTGACCTTGCTTAACCCCGATTCGAGTTCGAGCAAGGCCATTTTGCGCTCAAGGCCGCCAGCGTAGCCGGTCAGCGAGCCGTTGGCGCCGATGACGCGGTGGCAGGGGACGATCACGCTGATTGGATTGCGCCCGACCGCCGCGCCGACGGCGCGGGCCGCTGAAGGTTTGCCGATGGCGGCGGCGAGCGCGGCGTAACGGGTGGTTTGCCCGATCGGGATGGCCAGCAGCGCCTGCCAGACTGCCTGCTGAAACGCTGTGCCGGACGAGAGATCGAGCGGCAGGGCGAAACCCCGGCGGCGACCGGCGAAATAATCGGCGAGTTGCTGCGCCGCCTGGCAGAGCAGCGGATGATCGTCAACGCGCCGCCAGCCGCCCGTGTCAGGCCAATGGCGTTGGCCGTCGAACCAGAGACCGGCCAGCCCGGCGCGGGTCGCGGCCAGCGTGATGCCGCCCAAGGCGCTGGTGAAATGGGTGGTGGCGATGGGGGTTGTGAATTTCATGTTGGCCTTTCCGGGCGCGGCGCTTGCCAGGCGCGCAGTGTCGCGTAGCCGCGCCAGGGCCGCCAGGCGAGGGAGGCTTCGCTGGCGGCGCGGGCGGTGGTGACGCCGAGCGCCTTTTGCAGCGCGATGTCGCCTGCCGGAAAAGCATCCGGCCAGCGCAGGGCGCGGAGCGCAATGTATTGCGCCGTCCACTCGCCGATGCCGGGCAGCCGCTTCAGGGCGGCCATCGTCGCCGCGACATCGACGCCCGGATGCAGCGGCAGCCGCTGATCGCGCATTTCCCGCGCCAGGGCGAGCAGCGCCGCGTGCCGCTGGCGCGTGATGCCGAGTTGCCCCAGCGCCTCGCCGCCTGCGCTGGCGATTGCCGCTGGCGTCGGAAAAAGCCGGTCAAGTCCGGCGAGCGGCGTCGCCAGCGGCTCGCCGAACGCCCCGACCAGCCGCGAGCCGAGCGTGCGCGCGGCGGCGACGGTGATTTGTTGCCCAAGCACGGCGCGTACCGCCAGCTCAAAGCCATCGACCGCGCCGGGCACGCGCAGGCCGTCGCCATGCGGAAAACTCGCGTGCAGCACGGCGTTGATCGCCAGCGGGTCGGCGTCGAGATCAAAGAGGGCGCGGACGCGACTGATGACGATGGGGAGCGCCGTGGCGAGCGAATCGCTGACACTGAGCCGCGCTTGTTGGCGTTCGGCCACGAAGCCGAGGCGGAACCAGCCTTGGCGAACCGCTTTGCCGTCGGTGAGGCGCAGGGTGCGGGCGAAGCCTTCGTCCGTCACCGTCTCGACGCCGCGCAGCGAGCGTCGGGCGAAGAAGTCGAGCATGGCGGCTATGTCATAAGGCGGGCGAAAGCCGAGCCGGATTTCGCTGCCTTCCTGCCGACCGCCGCCCGTTTGCCGCAAGGCGTTCGGGTGCAAGCCGTAGCGGGCGAGAAAGGCCGCGCTGAAGCGGCGGGCGCTGGTAAAACCGCTGGCCAGCGCGACTTCCGTTATCGACAGCCGGGTGTCGGCGAGCAACTGTTTGGCCGTCAGCAGACGGCGCGTTTGCCAATACTGCAAGGGCGAGACGCCGAACCAGGCGGCGAAAATGCGGCGCAGATGCCGGTCGCTGACGCCAAGCCGGGCGGCGATAGCGGCCACCATGCCGACCGCGCCGGGGTTGTCGCCGGGCCAAGCGTCGGCTTCATCAATGAGCTGCGCGGCTTGCCGGGCGAGGATGAATGAAGCGTCGGTGGCGGACCACGAAACCGCGCGCGGCGCAAGTTCCGGCCGGCAGCGCAGGCAGGGCCGAAAACCCGCCGCCTCGGCCTCGGCGGCATGGCGGAAGAAGCGGCAGTTTTCGCGGCGCGGCAATTTGACGCGGCACACCGGGCGGCAATAGACGTGGGTCGAGGTCACGCCGGTAAAAAACGAGCCATCAAAACGGGCGTCATGCGCCTGCATCGCCCGGTAACAGGCGTCAGCATCGAGCGCAGCGGCGGAGGTGGAAAAATTCATGGGTCATATGATAGGGCCGCGCCGTGGCGGAAACTGCCGTTTTCGGACATGTGATTCCACTTCCCGATCAAACGATGACTTTGTCGACTTCGCTTGCCGTGCGATAGCACTGTCGGCGCTTCGTCTTCGCCTACTCGCCTGATCTGAAAATGGCATGAATCCGCTGCCGGGGGCGAGCGGATGCGTCTCGGCCAGAGCGCGCCGCTTGAAGCGCAATGCCGTATCGGAGGATAATGCCCGCTTGAGGGGCGCTGCCAAAATGACCCGGAGCGCCGGACCGGAGAGGGAAAGATCACAGTGACGACCACGGCTTTCATCACCCATCGCGACTGCCAGTTGCACGATATGGGTTCATATCACCCCGAATGCGCGCAACGCCTCACCGCCATCAGCGATCATCTGATTGCCCAGGGCATCGACGCTTACTTTACTTACCACGAAGCGCCGCTCGCCACCTTTGAGCAGTTGCTGCGCGTCCATTCGGCCTCGCATCTGGAGCGTGTCAAACGCGCGTCGCCGGAGCAGGGCATTGCCCATCTCGACCCCGATACGGCGATGAATCCGCACACCTGGCAGGCGGCCCTGCGCTCGGCGGGGGCGGGGTGTCTGGCGGTCGATCTGGTGGTTGGCGGCGAATGTGAAAACGCTTTTTGCGCCGTCCGCCCGCCTGGCCACCATGCCGAAAAAGCCAATGCGATGGGTTTTTGCTTTTTCAACAATGTCGTCGTCGCCGCCCGCCACGCGCTCAAGGCGCATGGGCTGGAGCGCGTCGCCATCATTGATTTCGACGTTCATCACGGCAACGGCACCGAAGATTGCTGCGCGGGCGACGAGCAGATTCTCATGTGCAGCATTTTCCAGCATCCGTTTTATCCCTATTCCGGCGCTGACAATCCGGCTGCCAATATGTGCAACGTGCCGCTCGCCGCTGGCAGCGGCGGCGAAGAATTCCGTGACGCCGTGTTGCAGGTGTGGACGCCGCGCCTTCTTGAATTCAAACCGCAGATGATTTTCATCTCCGCCGGGTTCGACGGCCATTACGAGGACGACATGGGCGGCCTCAAGCTGGTCGAAAAGGACTACGCCTGGTGCACCCGGCATCTCAAGGAACTGGCCGCCACGATGTGTGACAAACGCATCGTTTCGCTGCTCGAAGGCGGTTATGTGCTGTCTTCGCTGGCCCGCAGCGTCGGCGCGCATTTGCGGGCGCTGGCCGATCTCTGAAAACGGCGCGATTGTGTTCGGAAATAGCGTGTTCTGCGGTAAAATCCGCCGCGCTTTTTCCCTTGTCATTTTCCTGATTCTCAATGTTTAACCGGATAAATCAATGGCCTTGATTGTTCAAAAATACGGCGGCACCTCGGTCGCCAATACCGAGCGCATCAAAAATGTCGCCCGGCGCGTCGCCCGCTTCCGCGCCGAGGGCCATCAACTGGTGGTGGTGCTCTCGGCGATGAGCGGTGAAACCAACAAACTGATTGCTCTCGCCAAGGAAATTTCGGCCAGCCCCGATCCGCGCGAACTCGATCAGGTCTGTTCGACCGGCGAGCAGGTCACCATCGGCCTCCTGTCGATGGCCCTGAAAGACATCGGCATCCCCGCCCGCAGCTACACCGGCGGCCAGGTGAAGGTGCTGACCGACAACACCTTCACCAAGGCCCGCATTCTGTCGATCGACGAAGCCAATATGCGCCGTGATCTCGACGCCGGGACGGTCGTCGTCGTCGCCGGTTTTCAGGGCGTTGATGCCGAAGGCAACGTCACCACGCTTGGCCGGGGCGGCTCCGACACCTCCGCCGTGGCCCTGGCGGCGGCCTTGAAGGCCGACGAATGCCAGATCTACACCGATGTCGACGGCGTCTACACCACCGACCCGCGCATCGTGCCGCAGGCGCGCAAGCTCGACCGCGTGACGTTCGAGGAAATGCTCGAAATGGCGAGCCTCGGGTCAAAAGTGCTACAAATCCGCTCGGTCGAATTTGCCGGCAAATACAAAGTGCCGCTGCGCGTGCTGTCGAGTTTTACGCCGTGGGACATCGATATCCATGAAGAAGCCAATTCGGGCACGCTGATCACTTTCGAGGAAGACGAAAAAATGGAACAAGCTGTCGTATCCGGCATCGCATTCAGTCGCGATGAAGCCAAGATTTCGGTACTGAGCGTGCCCGACAAGCCAGGCATCGCGTATCACATCCTTGGCGCCATCGCCGATGTGAACATCGAAGTCGACATGATCATCCAGAACCTGAGCAAGGACGGGCGCACTGACTTCAGCTTCACGGTCAACCGCAACGACTACGCGCGCGCGGTCGAACTGCTCAAGACCCAGGTGCTGCCGAACCTGGGCGGGGCCGACATCGTGGCCCTTGCCCGCCCGGTCGCCGCCCAGGTCGTTCACCACCACCTTGGCGCCATGCTCCGCCAGCATCAGGCAGTGCTCCCGGCCAACGCCGCGCGCGCCGCCGGTCACGATCACCACCCGGCCTTCGC